>NZ_QRXX01000009.1:119949-128517 GCF_003462695.1 Collinsella sp. AF16-8 | reverse complement strand
AAGGAGGGCCTGGACCTTCTCGTCGTGCCCTCCGCCGAGCTCTCCCGCGGCCGCGGCGGCCCGCGCTGCATGAGCATGCCCTTCTGGCGCGAGGACCTCTAAGTCTTTCAGTTTCCGGTGCGGTCTCCCTACAACCGCACCGGTTTCGCCCGTCAAACGGGTACCATTACGTAAGTAATTAAGGAATTCATTTCTTCGAAAGGAAACGAACCATGGGTGTTAACCTCTCCGGCCGTAGCTTCCTCAAGCTCCTCGACCTCACCACCGAGGAGATCGAGTACCTGCTCAAGCTCTCCAAGAACTTCAAGGACATGAAGCGCGCTGGCGTTCCGCACCGCTATCTCGAGGGCAAGAACATCGTCCTGCTCTTCCAGAAGACCTCCACTCGTACCCGCTGCGCCTTCGAGGTCGGCGGCATGGATCTGGGCATGGGCGTCACCTACCTCGATCCGGGTTCGTCGCAGATGGGCAAGAAGGAGTCCATCGAGGACACCGCCCGCGTTCTCGGCCGCATGTATGACGGCATCGAGTTCCGTGGTTTCGCTCAGGACGACGTCGAGGAGCTTGCCGCTAAGTCCGGCGTGCCCGTGTGGAACGGTCTGACCACCGAGTGGCACCCCACCCAGATGCTCGCCGACATCCTGACCGTCCAGGAGAACTTCAACTACGACATCAAGGGCAAGACCCTCGTCTTCATGGGCGACTGCAAGAACAACGTCGCTCGCTCCCTCATGGTCGTCTGCTCCAAGCTCGGCATGAACTTTGTGGCCTGCGGCCCCGAGGAGTGCATGCCCGCTGACGACGTCATCGAGGCCTGCAAGCCCATCGCCGAGGCCAACGGCTGCACCATCAAGCTGACCACCGACGTCAAGGACGGCGTCACCGGTGCCGACGTTCTCTACACCGACGTGTGGGTCTCCATGGGCGAGCCCGACGAGGTCTGGGCCGAGCGCATCGCTCAGCTCACTCCGTATCGCGTTACCTCCGAGGTCATGGCTATGGCCAACCCGGGTGCCATCTTCCTGCACTGCCTGCCCAGCTTCCACGACACCAACACCACGATTGGCGCCGAGAAGTGCGAGCAGTTCGGCATCACCGAGCAGGAGGTCACCGACGAGGTCTTCGAGAGCCCCGCTTCCAAGGTCTTCGACGAGGCCGAGAACCGCATGCACACCATCAAGGCTGTCATGTACGCTACGCTCAAGTAAGAGCATCTAGCATCTCGCTCGGGGTGCATTGCTGCGCACCCCGAGCGCTTTTGTCTGGTAAAAATCTCGCACTGAGCGACATGCACGGCACGGAAGAGCCGCTTAGGGCGAGATCAGTAAATGGTTTATGAAGGGGGGATGAGAACTATGACTGAGACCGCTAAGAAAAAGCGCGGTATGCCTTCATCGTTCACCATTCTTCTTGCTCTGCTGGCAATCGTCGCGGTTGTTACCGTTATCGTCTCCGGTACGTCCGGTGGCGCGGTTACCGCTGCCCGCTTGAGCGATTTCTGCACCGCCCCGGTCAAGGGCTTCGCTGACGCTCTGCCCGTCTGCCTCTTCGTTATGATCCTCGGCGGCTTCCTCGGCATGATGACCGAGACCGGCGCCCTGGACAACGGCATTGCTGTTCTGGTGCAGAAGCTTAAGGGCAATGAGATCATGCTCATTCCCGTGCTGATGTTCATCTTCTCCCTCGGTGGTACCACCTATGGTATGTGCGAGGAGACCGTTCCCTTCTACGCCCTGCTCGCCGCCACCATGATGGCTGCTGGCTTCGACCCCATGGTCGGCGCCGCTACCGTCCTGCTCGGCGCTGGCTGCGGCTGCCTGGGCTCCACGGTTAACCCGTTTGCCGTCGGTGCTGCCGTTGACGCTCTGACTGGCGTTGGCATTGAGGTCAACCAGTCCATCATCATCGGCCTCGGTGCCGTCCTGTGGATTGTTACCACTGTTATGTCTATCCTCTTCGTCATGAGCTATGCCAAGAAGGTCAAGGCTGACAAGGGTTCCACCATCCTTTCGATGCAGGAGCTCAAGGACGCCGAAGAGGCTCACGGCAAGGCTGCTTCCGAGGTTCACAAGGAGGTCAAGCTCACCGGTCGTCAGAAGGGTGTTCTGATCGCCTTTGCCTTCACCTTCGTCGTCATGATCGTCGGCTTCATCCCGCTGGCCGATCTCAACGAGGGCGTCGCCAACTTCTTCGATGCTGGCGCCGTCTATGACGCCGACGGTAACGCCATCGTTCAGGGCTGGTCTGCCCTGATCACCGGCCTGCCCATTGGCCAGTGGTACTTCGACGAGGCTTCCACCTGGTTCTTCCTCATGGCTGTCCTGATCGGTATCATCGGTGGCCTGTCCGAGAAGCAGATCGTCAACACCTTCATCACCGGCGCTGCCGACATGATGTCCGTTGTCCTCGTCATCGCCCTCGCCCGTGGTATCTCCGTCCTCATGGCTAGCACCGGCCTCGACGTCTACGTCCTCGACGCTGCCGCCAATGCTCTGGCTGGCCTGTCCGGCGTGATCTTCGCTCCCATGAGCTTCCTGGTCTACTTCGGCCTGTCCTTCCTGATCCCCTCGACCTCCGGTATGGCTACTGTCTCCATGCCCATCATGGGACCGCTGGCTGTTAAGCTCGGCTTCTCGCCCGAGGTCATGGTCATGATCTTCTCCGCCGCCATCGGCGTCGTGAACCTGTTCACCCCGACCTCCGGCGCCATCATGGGCGGTCTTGCTCTGGCCAAGATCGAGTGGACGACCTGGCTCAAGTTTGCTCTTAAGCTCATCGTCGCTCTCTCCGTCGTCTGCGCCATCATCCTGACCGTCGCTTGCGTGATGCTCTAAGTACCCCTTGGGTACCCCACGGAAACCATGACGATCCTGTAAAGGATCACCTGGTCATCGTCTGTCCGGTGGGGTAACCCCACCGGTAGACTCCTACCTTTAGCCTCCTCCCGTTCCGTGCGCGGGAGGGGGCGCTCTTGTGTTCCGGCGTTTTACCAAACGCCGGAACCACTCGACGCTGCAAGCCCGCCAGAGCGGCAATCTGACGTTCAATCGTCGGGCATGGCCAAAAGGCCTATGCCCTCCTCTTTCACGTCACCTTGCTCGCTCTGGTGTCTGTTCGCTGTCCGTTCTCTGCCCGCGACGTTTCTGCTGTTGGTGCAAAGGGGTCAGGTTACTTTGCGCCAAAAGGGGAAGTTGCGGTGGAATAGTTCCCGTTTGGCCGTCTTGAGGGGTTAAACAGGAACTATTTCACCGCAACTTATCGATGGCGTGTTGGGTTGGTGCCTGTTGATGGTTTGGGTATCGGGGAGGGAGGGCTCCGTTATAATCGCCTAGAACATTAAATGGAAACGGGACGGGAGCCATACATGCGCCAGGGTTTCGACAACGCGAAGTATATCGAGCTGCAGGCTGCTCACATTAAGGAGCGCATCTCGCAGTTTGGCGGCAAGCTGTATTTGGAGTTTGGCGGCAAGCTGTTCGATGACTATCATGCCAGCCGCGTGCTACCGGGTTTTGAGCCGGACAGCAAGTTCCGCATGCTCAAGAGCATCGCCGACGATGTCGAGGTTATCATCGCGATCAACGCGAACCATATCGAGAAAAACAAGGCTCGTGGTGACCTTGGCATTACCTATGACGAGGATGTGCTGCGCCTGGTTGACCTGTTCCGCGGCAACGGCTTTGCCGTCGCGGCTGTGGTTATCACCCAGTACGCCGGCCAGCCTGCTGCCGATGTGTTCCGCAACCGCTTGAACGCGCTCGGTATTCCCGCCAAGCTGCACTATCCCATCGAGGGGTATCCGCACGATGTCGATCTGATTGTGTCCGACGACGGCTATGGCAAGAACGAGTTTGTCGAGACCACCCGACCGCTCGTTGTCGTGACGGCGCCCGGCCCTGGCTCGGGCAAGCTCGCCACTTGCCTGTCTCAGCTCTATCACGAGCACAAGCATGGCACGGCCGCCGGCTATGCCAAATTCGAGACCTTCCCGGTTTGGAATCTGCCCCTTACGCATCCGGTCAATATTGCCTACGAGGCCGCCACGGCAGACCTCGATGACGCCAACATCATCGACTCCTTCCACCTGGAGGCCTACAACAAGACCACGGTCAACTACAACCGCGACGTCGAGGCCTTCCCGGTAGTCCGTGCCCTGATGGAAAAGATCCTGGGCAAGAGCCCCTACCAGAGCCCTACGGACATGGGCGTCAATATGGTCGGTTTTGCCATCACCGATGACGATGCCTGCCGCGACGCTTCCAAGATGGAGATCGTCCGCCGCTACTTTACCGCGGTCGAAAATGTGCGCCGTACCGGCGTGGGCGATGAGCAAGTCGACCGTCTCAAGATTATTATGAAGAAAGCCGGCATCGATAAGAACTACTCACCGGCGCGCTCGGCGGCCCTCACCAGGGAGCAGCTGACGGGTGGTCCCGTGGGTGCCATGGTCATGCCCGATGGCTCCGTGGTGACCGGTAAGACCTCCACGCGCCTGGGCGCCGCAAGTTCGCTCATTATGAACGCCCTCAAGCATGTCTCGGGCGTCGACCTTGAGCTCGAGGTCATTAGCGATGAGGCGATCGAGCCCATCAGCAAGCTCAAGACGCATTTCCTGGGCAGCAAAAACCCGCGCCTCCACACCGACGAGACGCTTATGGCGCTGTCGATCACCTCGGCCACGAGTGAGACGGCCGCTCGCGTCCTTTCGGGCCTGGAGCAGCTGCGCGGTTGCGATGCCTTCTTTAGCGTGATTATCTCGCCGACGGACGAGACGGTACTGCGCAAACTGGGTATCAATGTGTGCTGCGAGCCCAAGTTTGAGCGCCGCGGTTTCTTCCATCGCTAAGTTTGAAGCACCGCGGTAATTGCATTGCATTTTGGCCGTATCGGGTTAGCGCCCGGTACGGCTTTTTGATCAATAAAGCGTCTATTTCGGCGAAAAATAGCTGTTTACCTGCCTAGAAACAATTTGAGCGGTATACAATAACCGTAACTGTTTCATCCTTAGCGGGATGCCGCATGATGGATATTACCTGCCATCGTGAGGTGTGTCGGTCGCGCACGGCGCGTTAGATGCTCGTGCTCGGTTTGAGGAGGCTGCTATGGCGGGCAAGGGTCGTGCGAGTGTTAACGATATGAAGCGTGTCGAGGTGCTGGTGTTGATGGAGATCGACCAGCAAACCGAAGACAATGGCGGGCCGTATGGTTTCTCGCGCAAAACGCTTGCCGAGCGCGTGGGGGTTTCGCCGTATCGTGCCCGCGCCGCAATCGATCGCTTGGATTCCGAAGGTATGATTGATGTCGTCTCGCGTTATAGCGACGACGGCGGTCAGCTTGCAAATGGCATTTGCCTCACCGAACGTGGTGAGTGGTATCTTGAGGGCGTCCGTACCGGCATGCTCGTTCAAGAAATGCTTGAGGACGAGGTTGCTGATCGATAGCAGCATGTAACCCTTGCCATAGCGACGCCGCCTGGGAAACCGGGCGGCGTTTTGTTTCAAGATGGAGAAATGCTATTGCGCGTAAGAAAAATTGCGTGCGGCGTGCGTCGCGAGTATTACAATGAAGACCCGTAAGATGTGTATGGACAACTTCTACGGGAAGCGCAGGTAACTCAATATGACCAAGCATGTGTTCGTGACCGGCGGCGTGGTTTCGTCTCTGGGCAAGGGTATTACCGCGGCCTCGCTGGGCCGTCTGCTCAAGTCGCGCGGGTACAAGGTAACGATGCAAAAGGCCGACCCGTATCTGAACGTCGACCCCGGCACCATGAGCCCGTTCCAGCATGGCGAGGTCTTTGTGACCGAGGACGGCTACGAGTCCGATCTGGACCTGGGCCACTACGAGCGCTTTATCGACGAGAACCTGACCCGCGATTCCAACTTTACGACTGGTGCCATCTATAAGAGCCTGATCGCCCGCGAGCGTCGCGGTGACTTTTTAGGCGGTACCGTGCAGGTGATTCCTCACGTCACCAATGCCATTAAGGATAAGTTCCGCCGCATCGAGGAGCAGACCGGCTCCGATGTAGTCATCACCGAGCTGGGCGGCACGATCGGCGACATCGAGTCCCAACCGTTTGTCGAGGCCATTCGTCAGTACCGCAAGGAGGCCGGCCCCGAGAACGTCTGCTACATCCACGTGTCGCTCGTTCCCTATATCGCCGCCGCCCACGAGGTCAAGACCAAGCCCACGCAGCATTCCGTCAAGGAGCTCCGCAGCTTTGGCATCCAGCCCGATATTATCGTGTTGCGCTCCGACCACCATATCGATGACGCTATCCGCGGAAAGATCGCAAGCTTCTGCGACGTCGACACCGATTGCGTCTTTACCAACGAGGACTGCGCGAGCATTTACGATGTTCCGCAGCTGCTTGCCGAGCAGGACTTTGACCTGCGCATTTGCGAGCGTCTGGGTCTGGACCCGCGTGAGCGCGACATGAGCGAGTGGAACGAGTTCCTGCGCAAACAGAATCACGCCAACCATCACGCCGACAAGGTGAAGATTGCCGTCGTTGGCAAGTACACGCAGCTGCCCGATGCGTATCTGTCGGTTATCGAGGCCCTGCACCATGCGGGCGTCTTCTACGATCGCCATGTGGACGTCCAGCTGGTCGACGGCGAGAGCCTCGACGAGCAGAATGTCTCCGAAGTTCTGGGCGACGCCTCGGGCATCCTGGTCCCCGGCGGCTTTGGCAAGCGCGCCCTGGAGGGCAAGATCCTCGCGGCCGAGTTTGCCCGCGAGCACAAGATTCCGTATCTGGGCATTTGCCTGGGTATGCAGGTGGCCGTGTGCGAGTTCGCCCGCAACGTCGTCGGCCTTGCCGGCGCCAGCTCCTCCGAGTTCGACCCGGACGGTCCGTTTAGCGTCATCGATCTGATGAGCTCGCAGGAGGATGTGACTGAGAAGGGCGGCACCATGCGTCTGGGCGCCTATCCGTGCAAGCTCGCCGCCGATACTCTCGCTCGCGAGGCATATGGCGAGGATCTCGTCTACGAGCGTCACCGTCACCGCTTTGAGTTTAACAACGCCTTCCGCGACCAGCTTGAGGACGCCGGTTTGGTTATCTCGGGTCTGTCGCCCGACGAGCGCCTGGTCGAGATGGTCGAGCTGCCGCGCGACGTGCATCCTTGGTATGTGGCAACCCAGGCCCACCCCGAGTTCAAGAGCCGTCCGACCAACCCGCAGCCGCTGTTCCGAGAGTTCGTGCGTGCCTCGATCGGTCAGCACGAGGGTGTCGATCGCCTGCAGGTGACGCCCATGAACCTCGCTACGGACTAAGGGTGCCGGCGAACAAAGAACATACCGAAGCTACTCCCTCGTCGCTCGCCGTGGCGGCGGGGGAGTATCTCGATTACCTCGCGGTCGAGCGGGGTTTGGCGCGCAACACGATTGCGGCCTACCGTCGTGACCTGACGACGTACTGCGCCTATCTGGAGCGGGCGGGCATCATGTCTTTTGATGAGGCGACTCGTCAGGTCGTGGAGGGCTTTGTCGCCGACCGTCGCGATGGGGGCTATTCCGATGCCTCGGTGGAGCGTGCGCTTGCGGCCGTGAAGGGCCTGCATGCCTTTTTGGTGCGCGATGGGATTGTGGCCCAAAATCCAACGGCGGCGTTGCGCCTGCCTAAAAAGGCTGAGCGTTTGCCGGAGTATCTATCGGTGGAGGATGTCTCGGCGCTGCTCGATCAAGACTTCCTCGAGGGCGAGATGGGCTTGCGCGACCATGCCATCTTGGAAGTGCTCTACGGATGCGGCTTGCGTGTGAGCGAGTTGGTGGGGCTCGATGTGGGCGATATCCATATCGACGATGGCTTTGTGCTCGTTCGCGGTAAGGGCTCAAAGGAACGCCTGTCCCCGCTGGTGGGAAGCGCGGCGCGAGCTCTGACGCTCTATTTAACTGAGGGGCGTTCTCGCTTGGCGGCCCATGCCCACGGAACCGAGACCTCGGCGGTCTTTTTAAATAAGAACGGTCGCCGTCTGTCGCGCCAGGGCATCCATGCCATCTGTGAGCGCTACGGGCGCCAGGTGGGGCTGGTGGGACTCCATCCCCATACGCTGCGTCACTCCTTTGCCACCCATATGCTTGCGGGCGGTGCAGACCTCCGTGTGCTACAGGAGATCTTGGGACATGCCGATATATCGACCACGCAGGTCTACACGCATGTCGATCGTACGCAACTGACCGAGGTCTATCTGGCGGCGCACCCGCTGGCACATCGTTAACACATCGCTGGCCTGCATATCTATAGGTATTTGGGGACGGGCCCCAGATTGCCGCGGCGTGCTTTTGCGCGCGCATGGGCAATCTGGGGCCCGTCCCATTTTTTGCCACTTGTCGTCGCGGTGGTGGGCCGCATGTGCCTTGGGTGGGGGAGTTTGGGGGCGATGTGAACGGCATGTAAAGGGACGCAAAAATCGCCTCAAGGTCAACTTGAAGGTTGAGGTTGAAAGGCGGGGTGCCACAGGTGGCATCCCGCCGTTGCTGTAAACACAACATATTGTGTTTTCGAACATATGATTGGGGGTGTTTTGCAATATATGGTGGGTGGAGTGGTGGGGCGGGGTG
>NZ_QRXX01000009.1:0-119939 GCF_003462695.1 Collinsella sp. AF16-8 | reverse complement strand
GAAATATGGGGGGGGGGGTGGGGGGGGGGTGGGGGGGAAGGGGTGGGGAAAGGTGTTGAAAAATGGGGCGGTTCCCCATATTATTAATGACGTCGACAGGCGGGGTGGTTCCCCGCGTACGTGCCATCTGAGTAACCGAGGGGAGGGCGCACATGGGAATGACTGGTGCATACGAGCGCAATCTCGATGCAAAAGGTCGTCTGTCCTTGCCTGCACCCCTTCGCGAGGAGCTTGGAGAGCACGTTCGCGTGTTCAAAGCCCTGGATGTCGATGCTCTGTACGTGTTCTCTGCCGAGGCCTTCGATAAGTGGGTCGAAGGACTCTTCGCGGGTCGTGAGGGCCACGAGGGTTTTAACCCGCGTGACATTAATGACCAGAAGCTCATGAGGGCGATCAACAAGCGCACCACGTCGATGGACGTGGACAGCGCCGGTCGTATCGGTCTTTCCGAGTCTCTCCGCAAGCAGGCGAACCTCGACCGCGAGGTCACGGTTGTGGGCAACTACGACCACCTTGAGGTTTGGGACCGCGCTACGGCCGATGAGGACGATGACGATGAGGCCCTGCTGGACCTCTTCTTCTCGTAAGGGCAAGGCACGGGTAACGGATGGAGCGTGGGATCTTGACACAAGAATATCGGCATGAACCTGTCATGCTCGGCGAAGTGCTTGAGTCGCTGCGGCTAAAGAGCGGCTCCGTTGTCTGCGATTGCACCCTTGGCGGTGCCGGCCATTCGGTAAAGATGGCCGCGCAGGTGGGGGAGACGGGCCTTTTGCTCGGCGTCGACCAGGACGACATGGCCCTCGAGGCCGCTGGCGCCCGTCTGGACCGCGAGGTTCCCGGCGTTCCGCACCAGCTGCTGAAGGGCAACTTCGGCGACTTGGACGAGCTGCTTTGCTCGGCCGAGGTGCCCGGGGTCGATGGCTTCCTGTTCGATTTGGGCGTTTCGTCACCGCAACTCGATATCCCTGGCAGGGGCTTTTCGTATAACGAGGACGCCCCATTGGACATGCGGATGGATCCGGGTAATAACACCTTAAACGCAGCTGAGGTCATCAACACCTATAACGAACACGACCTCGCCCGGATTCTACGCGTCTACGGCGAAGAGAAGTTCGCCTCGCAGATCGCGCGCGAGATCGTGCGCCGCCGCGAGCAAGAACCGATCGAAACCACCGGCCAATTTGTCGAGATCATCAAGGCGGGTATCCCGGCTGCCGCTCGTCGGCATGGCGGACACCCGGCCAAGAAAAGTTTCCAGGCCATTCGCATCGAGGTCAATCACGAGCTCGATGTGCTCGAACGAGGGCTTGATGCCGCCACCAGGTGGCTCAACCCGGGCGGACGTATCTGCGTCATCTCGTATCACTCGCTCGAGGACCGTATCGTAAAGAACCACTTTAAGGAGATGAGCCAGGGGTGCACGTGTCCGCCGGAGATTCCGGTGTGCGTGTGCGGCAACGTGCCGATACTCAAGGTCATCACCCGCAAACCCTTGATTGCCCAGCCTGATGAGGTTGAGCGCAACCCTCGGGCGAGATCAGCCAAAATCCGCGTGGCGCAGCGTCTGTAGGCGCGACCGCGCGATATTGGACCTCCCGCTCGCACCATAAACGAAGCTTAAACACACTACCAACGTACTCGGGATGGGAGGCGGCATATCATGGGCTACAACACTTCAAGCGCAGCACTCGCCTATGATATGAACGCCATGCCCGCCTATCGTGAGACGCCGCAGGCCCCCGTTGCTCCCCGTGAGCAGCGCACGCCGCGCTTTGATGTCTACACGGGCGCGGGCCGTCAGGCAAACCAGGCGGTAAGCCCGGTTTTCATGAGCGTTCTTAAAACGTTTTGCATCATTGCGGCTATCTTCATGACGATCGGCGTCGCCCGCGTGGCGCTCGCCGGCGTTACGGCCCAGGTGCTCAACAGCAACGCCGAGCTTACCAACACGCTCGAAAAAGCGACCGATGAGAGCTCCGACCTGGAGGTCATGCATTCGGTCTATGGCGCCGACACGCGCATTCGCGACCTTGCGGGCGCTTATGGCATGGTGGAGCCCAGCGAGAGCGTTACACTTGACTTTTCGCAGGATGCAGCCGCGGGCGCCAACGCGACCGCGACCGCTCAGTAGCAAGACGGTAGCTGAGTATGACAAATGACTATCGCCGCGGTTCCGATGGGGGCCGCGGTTCTGGACGTCCCTCGTCGCGGGGACGTTCTGGTTATCAAGGAACGGGTCAGCAATCTTACAACGCCGGGCAGTCCCGTGGCAACGACCCGGCGTCGCGACTTCGCGGCTCGGGCGGCCCTCAAGTGCATAACACCAGGTCGCGCAAGAGTTCGTCGACCGAATGGCTCACAGGCACGCCTCTGCCTCGCCGCAAAGCCGTCATGGGCTTCATTGGGCTTGGCTTGGGCTTGGGCGTCTTTCGCCTTGCCGACTATCAAATTGTCGAAGCCGATAAACTGCGCGAGCGTGCCGATGCGCGCCGCCTGCTTGCGCAGACCCTCTATGCCAAACGTGGCACCATCTACGACCGCAACGGTAACGTGCTGGCGTCGTCGGTCGAATGTCGCAACATCGCCGTGAACCCCCAGCTCGTCGAGGATGTTGACAAGACGGTGTCGGCGCTGGTCAAGGTAACTGGAATCGATAAAAAGACCTGCCGCAAGCTCGTTGAGTCCGATGGAACCTGGGTGTATATCAAGCGCCAGGTGGACGAAGACGACGCTGCGGCGCTGGAGAAGAAGAACCTGCCCGGCGTGCTTTTTGAGCAGGCCATGAAGCGCGTATATCCATACGGCAATCTGGCATCGCAGGTGCTGGGTGTAGTGAATGTAGACAACGACGGCTTGACGGGTCTCGAAAAGCAATACAACAAGCTTCTGACCGGCACGAACGGTTCTCTCGTACGCGAGCGCGCGAGGGACGGCAGCTATATCGCGGGCGGTGCCTATAAAAAGGTGGCTGCGGTCGACGGCGTTGATATCGTGACGACGCTCGACGTCAATATCCAGCGTGCGGCCGAGGATGCCCTGGCAGAGGCTGTCGAGAAGACAAAGGCCAAGAACGGCTCGGCGCTGGTCACCGATCCTACGACAGGCGAGATCTTGGCAGCCTGCTCGTATCCGACCTACGACCAGACCAATTTGGAAAACGCCAAGACCGAGGATATGAACCTGCGCCTGGTCACCGATGCCTACGAGCCCGGCTCGGTCTTTAAGACGCTCGTGGCGGGCGCCGGCTTCGACTTGGGTGTCGTGCGGTCGAGTACGTCGTTTGAGGTGCCGGCGAGCATCAAGGTGGGCGACGATACCGTCACCGATGCCGACAAGCGCGACTACGCCATGACCATGGATGTGCGCGAGATGATGCGCCGTTCGTCCAACGTGGGATTTGTCCTGGTGGGGCGCAAGATCGGTGCCGACGACTTTGCCGCCTATGTGGACAAGTGGGGCATCGGTCACAGCTCTGGTGTCGATTTTCCGGGCGAGAGCCTAGGCATCGTCAAGGAGCGTGACCAGTATGACGGTGCCACGCTGGGCTCGATGAGCTTTGGACAGGCGCTGTCTGTCTCACCGATTGAGATCGCACGTGCCGTGGGCGGCATCGCCAACGGCGGCGTGATGATGACCCCGCACTTCTATAAGTCCAGCAAAGGCGACGAGAAGGACTGGGGCGAAGGCGAGCGCGCGATTTCGGAGGACGCCGCATCCCAGGTGACATCGTGCATGCAGACGGTCGTGTCGGAGGGAACGGGCGTTGGCGGCGCGGTTGACGGCTATGACGTGGCGGGTAAGACCGGTACGGCCGAACGTGCCGACGAGAACGGCGGCTACCTCAAGGAGAACTACATGTCGTCCTTTATGGGTTTTGCACCGGCACAATCGCCCAAGGTGCTGTGCTATATCACGCTCGACGGAACGCCGAGCGGCTCAGATGCCGCTGCGGTGCCGTTCCAGTCCATTATGGCCAACGCGCTCGACGTGCTGGGTATCCCACACACGAAGTAGGGGGTTACAATCTTTGGGGCGTGGTTTGTTGTCCCATATGAGGGGTGTTCACATGCCCTGCACCACGCATGCGCGGCGCTGGGATACAATACGCCGATAGCATTATTTAGGTTTACAGGGGAGCTGCAATGATAGAGATCGCCGTCAACAACCTCGCGGCCGCAACAGGGGCCCGAACCGTGACGGGAGAAGTCGATCGGGTATGCCGCGGGTGCGTTATCGACTCGCGCCAGGTCGAGGAAGGGACGATTTTCGTCGCCTTTCCCGGTGAAAACGTCGACGGCAATGATTTTGCTTCCCGTGCCGTCCAGTCGGGTGCCGGCGCCGTCGTGATGACGCGTGAGCCCGAGGCCGAGCTGGTCTCGCTGGCGCAGGACAAGGGCTGTGCCATCTTGCTGACCGATGATCCCGAGGAGTTTCTGCTGCGTTTGGCGCACGCGTATCGCCTGGAGCTTGGCTGCCTGGTCGTTGGCATTACCGGTTCCATCGGCAAGACGACGACCAAGGACGTTCTCGCCGCTGTGCTCGCCAAGCGCTATCGTGTCTGGGCCACCAAGGGCAATTTCAATAACCTGATCGGCATGCCGCTCACGGTGCTTTCCGCTCCGGCCGATACCGAGGTCCTGGTGCTCGAGATGGGCATGAACCATTTCCACGAGATCGAGCGCCTGTCCCAGTCCGCCAATCCCAACCTTGCCATCGTGAGCAAGATCGGCACCTCTCATATCGGCATTTTGGGCAGCCGCGAGAACATCGCCCGCGCTAAGGCCGAGATTGTCCAGGGCATGTGCGCCGCCGGCGACTATTTGCCGCTGCTGGTTTTGGGCGGCGAGGACGATTTTACGCCGTTCATTCGCGATACGTTCGCCCAGCCTGCTGGTATCGACGTGATGCTGGCCGGTGTCTCTGACGATGATGAGGTCCGCGCCCGCGACGTTCGCGTTGATGACGAGGGCCGTCCGGTCTTTACGCTCGATTTTGGTCAGGGCGAGACAATCGATACCATGCTTGCCATCCCCGGCGTGCAGTCCGTTCCTAATGCCGTTAAGGCCGCCGCGGTTGCCTATCGCCTGGGCGTGACGCCCGAGCAGATCGATGCTGCCTTTAGGGGTCTTACGATCACCGGGCACCGCCAGGAGATCAAGCGCGCCAAGAGCGGTGCACGCATCATCGACGATTCCTATAACGCCAGCGCCGAATCGATGGCAGCCGGCCTCGATCTGCTGTGCTCGCTTTCATGCACGGGGTCTCGCATGGCGATCCTGGGCGAGATGGGCGAGATGGGCGATGAGGCTCCTCGCATGCATGAGCTCGTGGGCGCCTATGCCGCCGCCAAGAAGCTCGACATGCTGGCGTGCGTGGGTGGTGAGCTGGCCCAGCTTATGGCCGATGCCGCGCGCATGATGGGCATGGACGAGGACCGCATCCAGGTGTTCTCCGATTATCAGCAGGTGCTCGACCGCATGGGCGGCGCGCTTGAAAAACATGATGTTGTACTGGTCAAGGGTTCCCGCTTTGCTGAGCTCGACCGCTTTGTGGAAGGTGTGTGCTAGCCCATGTTCGGCAATCCCTCGTATCCAACGTATCAGGCTTTTTTGGGGCTTGGCATCGCCGCAGCCATTGCGCTGCTGCTCATGCCGTGGTGGATTAAGCTGCTCAAGGTCGAGGGTATCGGCCAGCAGGTTCGTGCCGACGGCCCCAAGCGTCATTTGGTTAAGCAGGGAACGCCCACCATGGGTGGCGTTGTCATCCTCGTCGCGATCTCGCTGACCTGCCTGCTGATGGGCAAGCTCACCACCGAGCTCGTGCTCGTGCTGCTCGCCACGCTGGCGACCGGCGTGCTGGGCCTGATCGACGATCTGACCTCCGTTACGCATGGGCGCTCGCTCGGTCTGACGCCGCATGCCAAGATGATCGGCCTAACCATTATCTGTGTCACCTTTACGGTGCTTGCCGTCAACTGGTGCGGCGTCGCCCCCGAGATTCGTTTTCCCGGTGGGTTGACGATTGACCTTGGCGTGCTTTCGACTACCATCTGCGGCTATTCGTTCCCGTGGCTCTATATTGTCTTTTGCTGGCTGATGATTGCCGGTCTTTCTAATGCCGTGAACTTGACCGATGGCCTTGACGGTCTTGCTGGCGGCACCTCCATGATCGCCATGCTCGCCATGGCTGCCATGGCGTTTTTGCACGGAGACGTGAACCTGTCCATCTTCTGCACCGCGTGTGCCGGTGCCTGCCTGGGCTTTCTGTGGTTCAACTGCTATCCGGCGAGCATCTTTATGGGTGATACCGGCTCGCTTGCTCTGGGCGCCGCGTTTGCCTGTACGTCCATCATGACTAACACCGAGGTCGTCTCCCTCATCATCGGTGGCCTGTTTATCGTTGAGACCCTGTCGGTCATGATTCAGGTTGTCTACTTCCACTTTACGCACAAGCGCGTCTTCCTTATGGCGCCCATCCATCATCATTTCGAAAAGAAGGGTTGGGCCGAGACCAAGGTCGTCATCCGTTTTTGGATTATCGCTGCGGCATTTGGTGCCGTTGGCCTTGCTCTGTTCTTCCAGTTGGGATAGTGGTCTTTCATGCCTCTTGCTGATGTCTTTAGCCTGCTCGTTTTGGGTCAGGGCAAATCCGGTCTCGATGTCGCCCGCTGGGCGCTGGCACATCCCGAGCGCGTAAGCGCCGTTACCGTGTATGGCGGCGGCACCTCTGAGCCCAATGACGCCACGCGTGCGCTCGAGGCTGCTGGTGCGTCGTTTGTCTATGGGACCGAACAGGTCGAGGGCGCCTATGACGCATGCGTGACGTGCCCGGGCATCTCGGAGTTCTCGGGCTTCTTTAAGGCCGGGCGCGAACATGCCGCCCAGATTATGGGTGAGCCAGAGTTTGCCTATCGCCTGTCGCCCGATAACTGGATTGCCATCACGGGCACCAACGGCAAGACGACCACCACGTCGCTGACCGATTATCTGCTCAAGGCTGCCGGCGAGGCCAGCGTAGCTGTCGGCAACATCGGCGAGCCACCGGTCAACGAGATTGACGGCCGAGCCCGCAACGAGTGGTTTGTGGCTGAGCTCTCGAGCTATCAGATTGCTACGACCACCGAGCTCCATCCTCGTGTGGCGGTGCTGCTCAACATCACTCCCGACCACTTGGGCTGGCATAAGAGCCATAAGAACTATGCGCTTGCCAAGATCAAGCTGTTTGACAATATGGTCGATGACGATCTGGTGGTTGTCGACGTCGAAGACGCCGGCATTCACGAGTTCGATGAGTACATCTATACGCCGGGTCGCCGCATCTGCAAGGTCGCTTTTGACGAGCCCGAGGGTGCAGACGCCGCCTTTGTGCGCGACGGCAAAATGGTCGTGCGCCTGAAGGGCGTCGAGACTCAGCTTGTCGCCACGTCCGAACTCAAGATCTCGGGCCATCACAATGTTATCAATGCCCTGTGCGCTGCCACGGCTGCCCTGGCAGTCGGTGCCAATCCCGAGGGCATTTGCCGCGGTCTGGCCTCGTTCCAGCCGCTCGAGCACCGCGTGGAGCCGTGCGGCGAGATTGACGGAGTGCGCTACGTCAACGATTCCAAGGCGACCAACACCGACGCGGTCGAGAAGGCACTGACGGCATTTCCCGATGACAACGTGATCTTGCTGCTCGGCGGCCACGATAAGGGCACGCCGCTCACGGACTTCGCGCGCGTCGTTATGGATAACGTGCGCTCGGTCGTCTGCTTTGGCGATGCGCGCGAGCGCTTTACCGCCGCTATGGACGAGGCCGATGTCGATGGCGATGTGGATATCGCCCAAGCGGATGACCTACGCGATGCCGTGGACGTTGCCCGTTCGCTGTCGAGCCGTGGCGACGTGATCTTACTTTCTCCTGCCTGCTCTTCGTTCGATGAGTTCTCGGGCTATGAGGAGCGCGGCCGCGTGTTTAAGGACTACGTGGCTCAGCTTGCCGCTGCGGCGAAATCGCAAATGGAATAGGGGTTGCCGGTGAGAGAGGAGAGCCCCCGACAAGGTATGAGGAGGCCCGACTCGGACCGTGCTTCCTCGCGGCGTAGCACACCGCGTTCCGGTCGCGGCGGGCAGTCGTTTAGCGAACGCTATATTGCCGGCGTTCCCGCCCGCATCATGCGCCCCCGTCTGATATTTATGGCCTGCCTGTTTACTTTGGTGTGCTTTGGTCTGCTGATGGTGTACTCGGCGTCTTCGGTCGAGGCGCTGCACGAGAATGGCTCGGCGACGTTTTTCCTGGGTCGACAGGCCGCGTTTGCCGTGGTTGGTGTTCTGGCGCTGATTGCCATCGTGCGCGTTTTGCCGGACAGCTGGTTTGGGGAGGATGTGCTTAGGATCTTCCTTATCGGCATGATAGGGCTACTGTTTCTGGTGTTCTTGGTGGGCAGCGGCAGCCGTGGCGCCACGCGCTGGCTCAACATCGCCGGTATTCAGTTCCAGCCTTCCGAGTTTTTAAAGCCATTTGCCATTGCGTATTCGGCCATCATGCTTGATCGCTTCTTTTCGCCCGGTGGCAACATCAACGAATTCCTTCGCAAGATGGGCATCTACCTGGGTATTTCGCTCTTTCTGATCTTTATCCAGCCCGATTTCGGTACTGTCCTGATCATCCTGTTGACCCTCATGTGCATGGCGTTGTTTGCGGGTCTCGACCCGAGATTTATCATCGGCGTGCTAATCTTCGGCATTCTCGTGATCGTGATTGCACTTGTCGCAGAGCCGTACCGTATGGTGCGTATTCAGGTTGCCTTGAACCCTTGGGCTGACGAGTATGGTGACGGCTATCAGGCCACGCTTGCCATCATGGCCTTTGCCTCGGGCGGTCTGTTCGGCCGTGGCATCGGCAACTCAACCATGAAGTACTCGTATCTGCCCGAGGCGCACAATGACTACATCCTGGCCATCATTGGCGAGGAAGTCGGCTTTGTCGGAACCGTGCTGTTCTTCTTGGTGTTTGCGATGCTGATCTACTCGGCGTTTCGCATTGCCGAGCAGGCGACCGATCGTCGGGGCGCGCTTATGGCGTCTGGCTCCGCGGTCATTCTCGCGGTGCAGTTTTTGATTAACGCGCTGGGCATCCTCAACGTGTTTCCCATGACGGGCAAACCGTTGCCGTTTATTAGCTACGGCGGTTCGTCGATTATTGTGTCGCTTATGCTTGCCGGGCTGATCCTGCGCGTTTCGTACGAGAGCGCCCGCCGCGATGAGTATGACCGCCGCCGTGAGAGCTTTGCCGTTATGGATGAGAGTACCGCCGGCGTAGCCCATGTGCGCGGTGAACGACCTTCGCGTAGCGGCTTTACCGTTCTGGATGGTTCTACATCCGAGCCGGCAGCTCGTCCACGTCCGCGGACGGCTCCGCAAGGTCGTCCTCAGCGCCCCAGCCCTCGCAGCGCGGGCGGCGGATATAATCGAATCGATTTGAACTCGGACCCGTCGGCGCGTCTACGCACCGACGACCAGGGACCGCGTGTACGAAGGGACTACCATGACCGATAAGATGACCGTTGCTATTGCAGCCGGCGGCACGGCGGGACACATCAACCCCGCGCTCGCCTTGGCCGAAGAGCTGCGTGATCGTGGCCACCACGTTGTGTTCGTGGGCCAGTCACGCAAGCTCGAGGGTCGTCTGGTCCCCGAGGCTGGGTTTGATTTTGTGCCCATTACGGTCACGGGCTTCGACCGCTCCCGTCCTTGGACGGCGCTGACCTCCCTGTGGCGTGTCAACAAGGCCAAGCGTGCGCTCGCCCGTCATTTCTCAAAGGTCGGCAAGCCCGATGCCGCCATCGGTTTTGGTGCCTATGTCGAGGTTCCGCTGCTGGGGTGGTGCAAGGGCGCAGGCGTTCCGTATCTGCTGCATGAGCAGAACTCTGTTCCGGGCCTGGCCAACAAGATGATGAACTCCCACGCCGCCCGCGTGTGCATCTCGGTGCCGGCAGCGCGTTCGGTCTTTGAGCGCGAAGGTGACCCTGACCACGTGCTCATGACCGGCAACCCCGTACGTCGCTCGGTGATCGAGGGCGATCGCGCTCGCGGCCGCAAGGCACTTGGCGTTCCCGAGGACGCTACGCTGCTGCTCGTCTTTGGCGGTTCACTCGGCGCCCAGCACCTCAACGAGCGCGTGGCTTCGCTCAAAAACGAGCTGCTTTCGCGCAAGAACCTCTATGTGTTGCATTCGACGGGTGCCGACGGCTTTGAGGAGACCGAGCGCGCTTTGGCGCTGACGCTCGAGGAGGCGAAGCGTTACCGCGTCCAGCCTTACATCGACAACATGGGCGACATGCTGGCTGCTGCCGATTTGGTGCTATCGCGTTCGGGAGCATCGAGCGTGGCCGAGATCGCTGCGCTCGCCGTGCCTTCGGTGCTCGTGCCGTACCCGCATGCGACGGCCGACCACCAAACCACCAATGCCCGTTATCTGGTCGACGCCGGGGCCGGCGTGCTCTGCGCCGATGCCGATATCGACGGTTCTGCCTTTGCCGATGAGCTGCTGCACCTGGTCGATGACGCGGCGGCGCGCGACGCCATGCGTCAGGCGGCGCGTGGTCTGGCTCAGGATAGAGCCGCCGCTCTTCTGGCGGATGCAGTAGAGGGTTTGCGTTAGTTAGACGGGATATCTTCGGTCGCCCTCGCGCTGATGCGGTAGGTGCGGTACAGTTAACGGGTTACAGGCAGTGTTTACGCAAGGAGTACACGAGCACATGGCTGATTCCCAGACTGCAACCTCCGCGCCCGAGTTTAAGAGCGCCCACTTTATCGGTATCGGCGGCGCCGGCATGAGCGGCATCGCCCTCGTTCTGCACGAGCGCGGTTATGCCGTTACCGGCTCCGACCTTAAGACGTCACGTTATATCCGCCAGCTTACCCGCGCTGGTGTGAAGGTGCATGTGGGCCATGAGGCCGCCACGATCGACGAGGTCAAGCCCGACGTGGTTGTTGTCTCCACCGCTATTCCGGAGTCCAACCCTGAACTCGTGCGCGCTCGCGAGCTTGGTATTCCCGTGTGGCCCCGTGCCAAGATGCTCTCTGCTTTGGGTCACGGCTACACCACCGTCGCTGTTGCCGGCACGCATGGCAAGACCACCACGTCTTCGATGTGTGCCACCATGCTCGACCGCATGGGTCTGGATCCGAGCTTCCTGATCGGTGGCATCGTCGAGGGCTATGACACGAACGGCAAGAACGGCTCGGGCGACTACTTTGTCGCCGAGGCCGACGAGTCCGACAGCTCCTTCCTGTTCCTGAACCCCAACGTAGTCATTGTGACCAACGTCGAGGCCGACCACCTCGATCACTACTCGGGTATCGAGGAGATCGAGGCAACTTTCGCCAAATTCATGAGCCTGGTGGGCGAGGACGGCACCGTCATCGTCTGCGGTGAGGACCCGCATCTGGTCGAGCTCGCCAAGTCGACGGGCCGTCACGTGCTTTCCTACGGCTTTGCCGAGAGCAACGACATCGTCTGCATGCACCCGGATGTCAAGGGCATCCAGAGTGACTTTATCGTTCGCTTTGAGGACGGCACTGAGCGCGCTGTGGAGATCAAGAGCAATCCCGGTCGCCACAACATGCTCAACGCCACGGCGGTGCTCACCGTCGCCCATGTCCTGGGCCTTGACATCGACGCCGCCGCCAAGGCGCTCTCGAGCTTTGAGGGCGTCCGCCGTCGCTTTACCCACGTGGGCGATATCGATGGCATCACCGTGGTCGATGATTACGGCCATCACCCCACCGAGATCAAGGCGACGCTTGCTGCCGCTTCGTCGCTGGGTTACAAGCACGTCGACGTCGTGTTCCAGCCGCACCGCTATTCGCGCCTGCAGGCCCTGTGCGACGACTTTGCCGATGCATTTGCCAATGCCGATAAACTGCTGCTGATTGATGTGTTCTCGGCTGGCGAGATGCCCATTCCGGGTGTCACCTCTAAGATGCTCGCCGATACCGTGCGCGCCAAGCATCCTGGCAAGGAGGTCGTGTACTGCTCCAGCCGTCTTGAGCTCAATCAGGAGCTCGAGCAGATGGTGGGCGAGGGCGACCTGCTGCTCACCATGGGTGCCGGCGACGTTACGACCGTCGGTCCCGAGTTCATTGAGTATCTGACTGCCAAGAAAGACGCTTAAGTCTAATGGGTCTGTTTAACGCCGTCATGGCGCTCTCGGGCATGATCGACACGGATGTGATCGAGGACGAGCGCCTTGCGCGTCATACGAGCTATCGTATCGGCGGCAAGGCCGACCTCTTTGTGACGTGCCATAGCTATCATGCCCTCCGCCGCGCCGTGGCGGTGCTCGATCGCGAGCAGGTGCCGTGGGTCATCATCGGCAAGGGCTCCAATCTGCTGGTTGCCGATGGCGGTTATCGCGGTGCCGTCATTTCGCTCGGACGTGAGTTCCAGCGCACGGTTGTTGCCGATGACGGTTGTACGCTGACGGTCGGTGCGGGCGTGATGTTTGCGCGCCTGGTCAACGATGCCCTGTCGCGTAGCCTCTCGGGCCTTGAGTTTGCCGTTGGCATTCCTGGTTCGGTCGGCGGTGCGATATCTATGAATGCCGGCACGCGGACCGAGTGGATTGGCTCGCTGGTTGAGGATGTCGTAACGTTTGACCCGGCATCCGGTATCAAGCATTATGCGGGGTCCGAGATCTCTTGGGGCTACCGCGAATGTAGCCTTCCCCGCAATGAGATCATCCTCGAGTGCGTGCTCAAGCTTAAACCGGCGCCCAAGGCCGACATTCGCGAGCGCATGGAGCGGTACCTTACAAGGCGCAAGCGTACGCAGCCCATGGGTCGCGCATCCTGCGGGTCTGTCTTTCGCAACCCGCCCGATGCGAGTGTGGGCAAGCTTATCGAGGATTGTGGATTAAAGGGTTTTTCGATTGGCGGCGCGGAAGTTTCGCCCGTTCACGCTAATTTTATCGTTAATAACGGAACTGCCTCGGCCGATGACGTTGCCGCGGTTATCAGACATGTGCACGGAAAGGTGAGGGAGGCGTATGGCATCGAGCTCAGACCGGAAGTTAAATTCCTCGGCTTCTAGAGCATCGAAACCCACCTTCCGCCGCGCCGGAGGGCGTTCCGGCGCGCCTGCCAAACCTCAACGCAATACCGTCGCGCACTCTAAGTCTGTCGGGCATGCTCGACAGACCAGTCGTCCGGTCGTCGGCTCGCAGCTCGGTAATCGTCCGGCCGCAAAAAAGTCCTCGCGTCCCTCGGTGACGTCAAAGCCTGTTATGGGCGCCAAGCCTGCCCGTCCCATGGCAGCTCCCAAGCCCTCGACGGGAACTAAAGCGGCGCGTCCAGGTCTCACGCTGGGCGCATCGAAACCGCGCTCGCTGACATCGGTGCCGGCTACCGCCAAGAAGCCTTCGAGTAAAAAAGGTTTCAACCCGTTATCTTCACTTGGAGCGATGGCAAATAAAACATCAGATGCCGCTTCTGTCGTTACAGGCAAAGGCAAAATCGTGGGCGGCGTTCTGGCCGTCTTGGCCGTGCTCGTCGTCGTTGCCATCGTGGTGATCAACTCTGGACTGTTTACTGCCACTGATATTCAGATTCAAGGCAGCGAGCATGTGACGAAGCACGATGCTATCCAGCTGATCGACTTGCCCGAGGGAACGTCGCTTTTTAACGTCGATCCCGACCAGATTACCGAGGATCTCAAGCAGAACCCGTGGGTTTCGGGCGTGGATGTCCAGCGCCAGTTTCCCCATACGCTTATCATCACGCCGACGGAGCGTAAAGTTATCGCCATTGCGTATATCAGCTCCGACGACCTTGCCTGGGCTATCGGAGACGATGACACCTGGATCGCCCCGCTGTCGACGTCGGTCGAAGTGGACGACCAGGGCAACGTCATCACGACAGGGCAGGGCTCAAATACCTTGACCGGAATCGATGCCGCGCTGGCGCTCGCCAAGCATTATGGCGCGGTGTTGTTGACTGATGTCTCGGCGGATGTCGCTCCGGTTTCCGGCCAGGCGGTGAACTCCAAAGCCGTTAAGGCCGGCCTGGATTATGTGCGTGGTTTTTCGAGCGAGTTCTTGGGACAAGTCAAGGATATTTCCACGCCTTCGGTCGAAGCCATCTCGGCAAACCTCAATAACGGCATTGAGGTGTCGCTGGGCGATTCGGACGATATCGCCAAGAAGGAACGCGTAGTCACCAAGTTGCTTTCGCAGGTAGAGGGCGTAACGTATATCAATGTGCGCTCTCCGGGCAACTACACATTTAGGAATGCTCCGACCTCGTAGCGCTGGTTGATGCTTTGTTGAGGGGCCATACCACGCCGTTTATCTGGTTTGTTTGGTTTTCACGGTCAATTATTTGACTGATACGTTCATAATGTGCAAACATAATACGGTTTACCTTTGCATTTACTTTCAACCTGAAGGTTAATGTGCGCAGGGGTCGACCCATGCTATGGCTATAACCTTTGTTCGGAGGACCGACATGCACGAGACAGAGATCAACAACTACCTTGCCGTCATTAAGGTGGTCGGCGTCGGCGGCGGCGGTACCAACGCGGTCAATCGAATGATCGAAGAGGGCATCCGCGGCGTCGAGTTTGTTGCCATCAACACCGATGCTCAGGCACTCGCGATCTCTGATGCCGATATCAAGGTGCACATCGGCACCGATCTTACCCGCGGCCTGGGCGCCGGCGCCAATCCCGAGGTTGGCCGCAAGGCTGCCGATGAGTCCCGCGACGACATCGCCGAGGCGCTCGCTGGCGCCGACATGGTGTTTATCACCTGCGGCGAGGGCGGCGGCACCGGTACCGGCGCTGCTCCCATCGTTGCCGATATCGCGATGAACGAGGTCGGCGCACTGACCGTCGCCGTCGTGACCAAGCCCTTCACCTTCGAGGGCCGCAAGCGTAAGAAGAGCGCCGAGGAGGGCATCAAGACCCTCTCCGATTGCGTCGACACCATGATCGTCATTCCTAACGATAAGCTGCTCGACATCGCCGAGAAGAAGACCACCATGCTCGAGGCCTTCGCGATTGCCGATGGCGTCCTTTCCCAGGGCACCCAGGGCATCACCGACCTCATCACCGTCCCCGGTATCATCAACCTGGACTTCGCCGATGTTAAGACCATCATGAAGCAGGCCGGTACCGCCATGATGGGTATCGGTACCTCTTCTGGGGATACTCGTGCCGTCGACGCTGCCCAGCAGGCCATCTCCAGCCCGCTGCTCGAGAGCTCCATCGATGGTGCCACGCGCGTGCTGCTCTCCATCGCCGGTTCCAAGGACCTGGGCATCCAGGAGATCAGCGACGCCGCCGACGTTGTCGCCAACGCCGTCGACCCCGAGGCCAACATCATCTTCGGTACCGTTGTCGACGAGTCCCTGGGCGATCAGGTGCGTATCACCGTCATCGCTACGGGCTTCTCCGATTCCAACGTCAACCGTCAGGATGAGCTTTTTGCTGCTCAGCAGTCTCAGAGCAAGGCCGCTGCCTCCGCTGAGCCGCAGCGCACCGCTCCGGCTGCCAGCCCGGCTCAGGCCGCTCCGACCCGCAACGTCGGTGGTACCGAGCTGCCCAACTTTGGCAACGACCAGTTCGAGCTTCCCGACTTCCTAAAGCGCGGTAGCTTCTAGTTCGTTTTTCTCAACGACCTGCACGGGGTGTGTCCATTCGGATGCACCCCGTTTTGTTTCTCGTTTGTAAACGAAAGCCTCCAATCTCCTTACGTTCCCTTTACGTTTGGTCCCTACCGCTGCGGGTATCCTTTTAAGGAAGTATGACAGCCGTATAAACGCGGACCGCGCGGCGACGCCGCGATACTTGTGTTATTAGGAGGCTTTAGTATGGCAGCACGTGCGGACAGGGTTTCGCGTGTCGACCATGATGGAGTTACATTGGTAGAGGGCGCGACGCACAATGTCCGCTTTGCCTTCACCGAGCGCGCCGGTGGCGTTTCCGAAGATGCGTACTCCTCGCTCAACCTGGGCTCGCATGTAGGCGATGACCCCTTTGCCGTTCAAGAAAATCGTCGCCGCGTGCTCGAGGCCATGGGGGCCGCCGAGTGCGAGCATAATCTGCTCGCGCCCAATCAAGTACATGGTGACCACGTCGTGACGGTGATCTCGAACGGCGCCGATGTTCTCGAGAACATTCGCGAGCAGATTGCCGAGGGCTGCGATGCCATCGTCTGCACGGCCCGTGAGGTGCCCGTGATGCTTTGCTTTGCCGATTGCGTTCCCGTGGTGCTGGTTGCTCCCAACGGTTTTGCCGTGGTGCATTCTGGCTGGAAGGGTACGATTGCGCGCATTTCCGCCAAGGCGTGCCAGGCGCTCTGCGAGGCGGCTGGTTGCAATGCGAGCGATGTTTCTGCCTATATCGGTCCCCATATCCTGGGTGACGAGTACGAGGTTTCCCAGGAGCTCATGGGCCGCTTTGCCGCCGAGTTCTCGTGCATCGATGCGGGCGCTTCTCGCATGCTCGATCTATCTGCCGCCATTCGTGAGGCGCTGGTAGATGTCGGTGTCGATGCGGATGGGATTGTGGATACCCAGCTTTCGACCGTGCGTCAGAACGACCGCTTTTATTCCTACCGCAACGAGGGCGGCACCTGCGGGCGCCATGCTGCGATCGGCGTGATGCTATGAGAAAGATTGTATCGGTCCTGAGCGCCGCGGTGCTCACGCTCGCGCTGTGTGCCTGCTCCTCGGGCTCTTCTACGTCTTCTATCACCGTGGCCGGCTCGACCACCTGCCTTCCCATTGCCGAGATCGCGGCCGAGGGCTTTAAGGAGGAGACCGGCACCGACGTGCTGGTTTCTGGCCTGGGCTCATCTGCTGGCATCGAAGCTGTTAGCGCCGGCACCGCCGATATCGCCAGCTCCTCTCGTGGCCTCAACGCCGATGAGCAAAACCTGGGCCTGACGCCTATCGTTATCGCACACGACGGCATCGCGGTCATCGTGAACGACGACAACCCGGTCGATAACCTCTCGACTGAACAGCTCCGCGATATCTATGCGGGCAAGATCACCAACTGGAAAGAGGTTGGTGGCGAGGACTTGAAGATTCAGGTTATTAACCGCGATGAGGCTTCCGGTACGCGTGAGGCTTTCCGCACCATCGTGATGGACGGCGCGCCGTTCGATCGCCGCTCGGCTGTTCTTTCGGGTACGGGCCAGGTACGCGATGTCGTGTCTCGCTCTCGCGGTGCTATTGGCTACATCTCGCTGGGTTTTGTCGAGAGCCTCAACGCCAAGACTTCGGTCAAGGCCGTCTCGGTTAATCACGTCGAGGCGTCCGAGAAGACAGTCGCGAGTGGCGGTTATCCCATCTCCCGCGACCTCTATTTCTTTGTGAAGGGAACGCCTTCGCAGCAAGCGCAGGATTACATCGACTACGTGACGTCCGAAAAGATGGACAAACAGATTCGCGAGGCGGGTTTTATTCCCGTCACCAACGACGAGAAGGGGAGTGAGTAGCATGGAAGCACAGGAAAACTCCCAGACTGAGCGGAATGTTCAGACGCCCAAGAAGCGCGAGCTGGCGCTCGTATCGCGCAGTACCTATATCAAGGAGAAGGCGCTGCAGTGGATCTTCTTTGCCTGCGCGTTCTTGGCGGTCGTTACCGTCATCCTGATTTTTGTCTTTACCACGTACTCGGCGCTGCCCGTCTTTACCGACATCGGTCTGGCGGACTTCTTTAGCTTTACGTGGGCGCCCTCTGAGGGTCACTACGGCATCGTGTCGCTGCTTGCCGGCTCGGGTCTGGTGACCGTCGGTGCGCTCGCCATGGGTGTGCCCCTAGGCGTGGGCACGGCCGTGTATCTGGTCGAGATCGCCAGCAAGCGCGTGCGCAAGCTCATCAGCCCTGCCGTTGACCTGTTGGCCGGCATCCCTTCTATCATCTATGGCTTCTTTGGCATGATCATCATCCGTCCATTTATCGCGCAGCTGACCGGTGGTCTTGGTTTTGGTGCGCTGACGGCGTGGTTCGTGCTTGCCATCATGATCGTCCCTACCATCACCACGCTCACCATCGATGCCCTCAATTCCATTCCCATGGGCATTCGCGAGGCATCGTATGCCATGGGCGCCACCAAGTGGCAGACCATCTATAAGGTCGTGTTACCTGCCGCCAAGCTGGGTATCGTGGATGCCATCGTGCTGGGTATGGGCCGTGCCATCGGCGAGACCATGGCCGTGCTCATGGTCGTGGGTAACGCCCCGGTTATTCCCGACAGCATTGCGAGCCCCATCTCGACGCTCACGAGCCAGATTGCGCTCGACATGAGCTATTCCTCGGGTCTGCATCGCTCGGCGCTGTTCGGCATGGGCGTGGTCCTGTTTATCATTTCCGCCACGCTGGTGGGCATCGTCCGTCTGATTTCCAAGAAGAAGAGGGGGTAGGCTATGTCCGATTCCGTTGACACGACGGTCGATACGACCTCGTCGCGCGAGCGCATCAAGCGTGCCCTTTCCCACGGCAAGAAGGGCCGCATCAACAAGGACCTGTCCAACAAGATCATGCTTGGCGTGTTCCGTGCCGCGGCATACATCACCACGCTGGTGCTGGTCGCTATCATCGCCTACGTGGTCATCAACGGCCTGCCACACATCTCGCTCGACTTTATCTTCGGTTGGCCCCAGGGCGTCAACGCCGAGGGCGGTATTTGGCCCACGATCGTCTCGACCGTCTATGTGACGGCGCTCGCCATGCTTATCTGCACGCCGATCGCTGTGCTGGCAGCCGTCTATCTGGCCGAGTACGCCAAGCAGGGCAAGATCGTCGAGCTCATTCGCTACGCTGCTGACGCTTTGGCCTCGGTGCCCTCCATCGTTATGGGCCTGTTTGGCTACGCCTTGTTTGTCGAGGCTATGGGTCTGGGCCTTTCGATGGTCTCGGCCGCTCTGGCGCTCGCGCTCTTGATGCTTCCCATCGTCATGCGCACCACCGAAGAGGCCATTCGCGCCGTTCCGCGCTATATCCGTTGGGGCGCGTATGGCCTGGGCGCCACCAAGTGGCAGGTTGTCTCCAAGATCGTGCTTCCTTCTGCCTTTGGCCGTATTGCCACGGGCATTGTCCTTGCCATCGGCCGTGCCATTGGCGAGACCGCCGTGGTGCTCTACACCATGGGCCAGGCCATCAATCTACCTATCTCGCCGCTCGATTCCGGCCGCCCCATGACCGTTCACCTGTACCTGCTTGCCAACGACGGCATCAACATGAACGCAGCCTACGGCACCGCGCTCTTGCTGATGGTGATCATTCTGGCCTTCAACCTGTTTGCGCGCTTCCTGTCGCGCAAGCGTCGCTAGTTAAGGAGTCCCATGTCCGTTTATCAGTCCGCTCCCACGCTGGAGCAAGCGGCCATTACGGCCAAGGATTTCAACTTTTGGTACGGTGACTTTCATGCGCTGACGGGGCTCGACCTCAACATCGCCAAAAACGCCATCACCTCCTTCATTGGCCCTTCGGGCTGCGGTAAGTCGACGTTTTTGCGCTGCATCAACCGCATGAATGACCTGATCGAGGGTACGCGCGTCGAGGGCACCATGACGCTCGACGGCAACGATATCTATGCCGAGGGCGTCGACCCGGTCGACCTCCGTCGCCGCGTGGGCATGATTTTTCAGCAGCCCAACCCGTTTCCCAAATCCATCTACGAGAATGTCGCCTTTGGCCCTCGTCTGCAGGGCGTGACTAGCAAAAGCGACCTCGATGACATCGTGGAAGAATCGCTCAAGCGCGCCAACCTCTGGAAAGAGGTATCCAATCAGCTCAACAAGGATGGTTTGGCGCTCTCGGGCGGTCAGCAGCAGCGTCTGTGCATCGCGCGCGTGCTTGCGGTGCAACCCGATGTCCTCCTGATGGACGAGCCCTGCTCCGCCATCGACCCCACGTCCGTCTCTAAGGTCGAGGATTTGATGGCCGAGCTGGCGCCCGAGATGACGATCATCATCGTCACGCATTCAATGCAGCAGGCAGCTCGTATCAGCGACTACACCGCATTCTTCTTGCAGGAAGTTGCCGGTGAGCCTGCCACGCTCATCGAGTATGGTCAAACCGACGCGATCTTCACCGGCCCGGTGGACTCGCGGACGGAAGACTATATCACCGGCCGCTTTGGCTGATCGGTGCGACTAGTCCCAAGCCGATCGGACCTGGTCCGGTGCGTATTCACTGTGCGGGCGGCATGACCGCACCCAACTGATTGGAGTGAACCATGCGTAAACTGTTTTCCCGTCAGCTCATCGAGGCCCGCCACGAGATGCTGAGCATCTACGAGGCCGTCGATCTGGCCCTCCACGATGCCGTTAAGGCCTATGTGACCGACGACCGCAAGCTCGCCACCAAGACCAAGAAGCGCACGCTTTCGATTGACGCGCGCTGCGCCAACTTGGAGGCCGTGTGCTACAACCTGATCGCCACGCAGTCGCCGGTCGCCTCCGACTTCCGCTTGCTGCAGACGATTATCTACGTCGACTTTAACCTGCAGCGCATGACCGATAAGGTTCGCCAGATCTGCCGCGCCACGCGTCACATGGTCAAGGCCGACATCTCGCTGCCCCAGGAGCTCGTCGGTACGGTTGAGGCCGAGGCCGAAGCTGTTTACCAGGTGCTGGGCTCTTCGCTTTCTGCGCTCGTCACCAATGACATGTCCATCATCTGCAACTTGGCCGTCGAGGACGAGCCAGTGCACGCTGCCTACGAGAAGTTCTTCCGCACCTTTAACCGTATGGATACGGGCGACTTTATGGACGACGACAGCAACTATGACGACCTGCGCCGCGCCATCATGGTTTCGCGCTACCTCGATCGCATCGCTTCGATTTCCATCGATGCCGCTTGCCGTCTGACCTTCCTGTTGACTGGTCAGCGTATGAACGCCGGCGATATCGCCCGCACTGATGAGGACGAGCTCGAGAGCATGCGCGTGCCTTCGGGCGAGGGTGTTATCATGAGGCCCGCCGTCGACGCGCGCTACGTTGCCAAGGTGCCCGCCAACGAGGTCAGCGAGGGTCTTCGCTACCTGCTCGATCATCTTGAGGACGAGGACGATGGCGAGGACGACGAGGAGTAAGTAGCCCCGTTCGTCGAAAGATTGTAAATACCTAAGTGAGCGCGGCCTTGCACATGCGGGGCCGCGCTCTTGCGTTAGCATGGGACTACTTGTTTGGCTGTCAGCGGAGGCGATTAGCAATGGATAACTATTTGGATTTGATGCGCGCTCGCCGCGAGCAGATTCTGGAACGTTTTTATGCGGCGCTCGATCGCGCGGGCCGCCCCCACGACGCCGCGCGCCTCATTGCCGTGTCCAAGACCGTTGGTGTCGATGAGACTGTTGCTGCCATCCAGGCGGGGTATCGCCATTTTGCCGAGAACCGCCCGCAGGAGCTGGTTCGCAAGCTCACGGGTCTGGCGGAGCATCCGGAGCTGCCCGAGGTGCGCTTCGATATGATCGGCAACCTGCAGACCAATAAGATCAATGCGGTGCTGGGCTCAGCCGAGCTGATTCACTCGGTGGGTTCGCTGCATCTGGCGCAGGCGATCTCGAGCCGTGCTATCCGCAAGATTGAGGCAGGCGAGCTCGCCGGCCCCCAGCGTGTGCTCATTGAGGTCAATGTGAGTGGTGAGGAGTCGAAGGGAGGCTTTTCGCCCGATGAGATTCGCGCCGCCGCGGGTGAGCTTGCGGAGCTTGAGGGAATTTGCGTGCAGGGGCTTATGACTATGGCGCCCCGGGGGAATAAGGATGTGGCACGCCGCACCTTTGCGGGGCTTCGTGAGCTGAGGGATGAGCTGGAGGCGGCGCATCCCGATTTGAACCTGCCTGAGCTTTCCTGCGGCATGAGCGAGGACTTTGAGCCTGCCCTTGAGGAGGGCTCTACGCTCGTTCGCCTGGGCAGGGTAGTATTTAGCCCGGAGTTTGCAGTAAAATAAGGCTCTGAAGTGCGCACTGATTATCGGGGCGCCTGCACTAAACCGCGAGAGGACACAACCATGGGCTTCCTTGACGAGATTAAAAATAAGATGCACCTGGGCGGCCAGCAGGGTTACGACCAGGGTTATGGCCAGGACGACGACTACGGCTACGATGACGGCTATGACGATAGTTATCAGGGCAACGGCTACGGCGGTGCTTCGGGCGAGGGCTTCTACACCCAAGACGAGCCGAGCAACGGCCTGCTTGGTCAGACGCGCCGCGGTGAAGCTGAGTCGGTTGCCGTGTATACGCGCTCCGGTCAGCTGGTCGGCGATGACTCCCGCCATGCCACGACGTATAACCCGCCTTCGCGCTCGCAGGACAGTGTTGCGAGCGGTTATCGTCCTGGTGCCTATGACACGCCGTTGAGCTACGCCGAGAACACCCGCGCCCGTGCCGCCGCTGCACCCGCGCCTGCACCGAGCGATGCCTCGGCCTATGCGAGCAATATCATCAACGCCACGCCGCAACTGCCGGCCTATGTCCTGCGCCCCGAGAGCTATGACGACGTGGAGACCGTGGTGCGCCGCGTTCGCACCAAGCAGCCTGTCGCACTGATTTTTGTGGGCGTACGCACCGAAGTTGCCAAGCGCGTCTTGGACTTCTCTTACGGCTTTGCCTGCGGTCTGGGCGCCACGGTCAAGGAGGTAGGCGACCGCGTGTTCATGGTGCTGCCCGCCGGTTGCGAGGTCAAAGATTCCGATCTCAAGAAGCTTCGTGCCGACGGCTACCTTAAGTAAAGACAAGACGAGGAGATTCCCATCAACATCTACACTATCGTCCAGCTGGTCAACACGCTGTTCAACTTCTATTCCACGCTCATTGTCGTCTACTGCTTTATGACGTGGATTCCCATGAAGCAGGGTGGTTTACTTCAGGATATTGCTGCGGTGCTCGATAGCGTGTGCGGTCCGTGGCTCAACCTGTTCCGTCGTTTCATTCCGCCGATGGGCGGTATCGATTTTTCGCCGGTCGTTGCGATTATTGCGTTGCAGTTGGTGCAGAGGCTGGTTCTGCAGCTTCTTATAGGTATACTCGTATAGAACTGACTTTGTAACTTACGTCGGGCGTGTAGCGCCGAGGCGATGAAAAAGGAGACTTGTTATGGCTATTACCCCTGCAGACATCCAGGCTCAGACTTTCTCTGAGGCCAAGCGTGGCTACGATCCTGCCGAGGTCGACGTCTTCTTGGAGACGCTGTCCTCCGAGGTTGACGCTATGCTCGCTAAGATCGTCGACCTTAAGGGTCGTCTGACTGCTACCGAGCAGCAGCTTGCCGATGCACAGGCTCAGCTTGCCCAGGCTCAGGATGCCACCGCCCAGGCCGTTCCCGCCGCCCCCGTGGCTGCTCCCGCCCCTGACTTCTCCGCTCAGGAGCGCCAGATTTCCGCTGCCCTGATCGCTGCCCAGCAGACCGCTGAGACCATCGTCAACGATGCCAACGAGAACGCTGAGCGTATCCGCAACGAGGCTGACGCCAAGGCCCGCGAGGTTATCCGCCAGGCTCTGACCGAAAAGCAGGCCGAGCTCGAGGAAATCGATCGTCTCAAGGCTTCCCGTGAGGAGTTCAAGGCCGAGTATCTCAAGCTCATCCAGCACTTCATGGACGATGCCCAGAACTCCTTCCCGGCCGACCTCATGGCCTCCACGCCGGTCGGTTCTGCCGCTTCTCCTGCGGTGACTGTTCCCGCCGAGCCGCTGCCCGTCGCTGACCCGGTTGTCCCCGTGGCCGATCCCTTTGCCCCGATCGACAACTTTGCTGCCGACGACCTGGACTAACATTCGGCCTACAATTTAGTGCCTAGAAAGGACCCGCAGCTTGCGGGTCCATTTTTATGACTGTGCCGGGGTGCGTAACATAAAAAACCGAGCCCTGCACATAGTGGCGCAGAACTCGGCGAACGGGTGAGCGGTCAAGGGTAGGTTTTAAGGCATGTCCCAAAAATCTACTTGAGGAGGAAGTCGGAGAGGGGAATGGTGCGGGCCTCGCGATGCTCGGGGTCTGCGATGTGGTCGGCGGGATAGCCACAGACGAGCATGTGATAGGGATAGACGCCCTTGGGCAGATTGAACTGCTCCTGTGCCACCTCAGGCTTAAAATGGCATACCCAGCACGTTCCCAGGCCCTGCTCGGTGGCCTCCATCATCATCTGGTCGCACACGATGGACGTATCGATTTCACTGGAATTCATCTGGTCATACGGGCGCACCCAAGCATCATCGGTAACGCTGCAAATAAGGAAGACAAGCGGAGCTCCAAAGATAGACCCATCACGAGCAAACCGAGGCTGACAAGCAGCAGCCTTCTCCAACAGCTCAGGCGTATCCAGCACCATCACACGGGCTGGATGATTATTACAAGCAGAAGGAGCAATGCGCCCAGCCTCAACAATGGCATCCACCACAGCTTGCTCAACAGAACGATTCTCAAACTCGCGACAAGAATACCGAGACCGAGCCAGATCCAAATAAGACATACAAGCCCTCCTAAAATTAAAAATCAAACAAACCAAAAGTAACCCAAAGAGTACCCAAAGCAGCAATCAGCCAAACGCTCATCAAGGGCCAAAGTGTCCGAACGGGTACCAAAGGTCCCTTCAGCCAAACCCCCATCGCGCTAAATCTATCAGCCAAAGTTCCCAATGGTGGTGCATAAGGGAGCGGGCCCGGCCACTAATAACCTTTTGAACGACTCTGCTTGCAGCCGGAGTGAAAAAGGTTATTAGTGGCCGGGCCCGCGACCGGTGGGACATGTACCCCCAATTAACTGTTCTTCATGACAATCGAATCCACGACATCGGCCACATTCTCGCAGCAGTCGGCGCAGTACTCCAGGAAGGCGTACACGTCACGCCAAGCGATGACCTCGAGCGGGTCCTTGCCGTTAACGTGCAGGTTACGCATGGCGTTGATATAGAGCTCGTCAGCCTCGGACTCGATAGTGTTGATCTGAATGACGAGCTCGCGCAAGGTCTTAGACTTGCGGTAGTTGGGCAGCTCGACCATCAGGTCCTTCATGGCGCGGCAGGCGTCGGTCACCTTGTGGGCGATGACGATGGCGTCGGGATGGATGCTCTGGATGTTGGTGAAGTAGACGCGCTGCACGACGCCCTCGATACGGTCGAGCACGGTGTCGAGCGAGCAGCTCATCAGATCCAGGTCCTCGCGCTCAAGCGGGGTGATAAAGGCCGTGAGCAGGGCGTCCTCAAGCTCATGGTGCTTCTTGTCGGCCGCATGCTCGATCGCGTGCATCTTGTCGAGCATATCGTGAATCTTCGCGGGATCGAAGTTCTCGAAAATCTTGGTAAGCAGCTCGGCGGCCTGGACGGCAAGGTCGGCGCAGGCGACGTAGTTGTCAAAGTAGAATGAATCGGGTTTCTTTGCCATGAGTGGGTCCTTTCGAGGCGAAGACGGGTGGGCGAAGTTTTGCGGTCCGGATGGACGCTCGGTGTGGCTAGAGGAACATCATGAACAGCTTGGCCATGACAAAGCTGATGAGTCCGCAGGCGGGGAAGGTGAAGAACCAGGTGAACATCATGTCCTTGACGACGCCGAAGTTGATGGCCGAGAGGCGTTTGACGGCACCGACGCCCATGATGGCGCAGGTCTTGATGTGCGTGGAGGACACGGGGATGCCGGTAAGGGTGGCAAGCAGCAGGTTCGCGGCGCCCGCCAGGTCGGCGGAGAAGCCCTGGTACTTTTCGAGCTTGACCATGCTCTGGCCGACGGACTTGATGATGCGCTCGCCGCCCACACTGGTGCCGATGCCCATGGTGGCCGAGCACAGCAGCATGATCCAGATGGGGATGCCGGCGTCGCCGACGCTCGTCTGGCCGTTGGCGAAGGCGACACCTAAAAAGAGCACGCCGATGAACTTCTGTCCATCCTGCGCGCCGTGCATAAAGCTCATGGCCGCGGCACTCGCAATCTGAGCATATTTAAAGAAAACGTTGGCGCGTCGCCTGTTGGCGGCGGCGAAAAGAATCGAGACGAGCTTGCACAGGATCCAGCCCATGACAAAGCCCAGGCCAATGGAGAGCGCCAGGCCGTAGATAACCTTCATCCACTCGTGAATGTTGACGCTGTTGGCACCACCGAGGGCGATAGCAGCTCCGGTCAGGCCGGCGATGAGGCTGTGGCTTTGCGAAGTGGGGATACCAAAACGCGATGCCGTAGCACCGTAGACGACGATGGAGAACAGCGCCGCACAGAGGCACGCGAGTGCCATGGTGCTGTTTCCGCCAAAGTCGACGATATGTGAGATGGTGTTGGCGACGCTCGCGTTAAAGTGCGTCATGATGAGCACGCCCAAGAAGTTGAATGCGGCGCTCATGAGGATGGCGGCGCGGGCGGGCATGCAGCGCGTGGTGACGCAGGTCGCGATGGCGTTGGGCGCGTCGGTCCATCCGTTGACGAAGATGGCGCCGAGCGCGAGGATCACGGTGACGGCAAGGACTGGGTTCGACACAAGCTGGCCGAGGAAGGTTGAGAACGTTACGTCCATATATGGGCTTTCTCGATATTTGCAGACTCGTTACAAAAACATGATAAATCGTATCACCTCCTGCGGGTTTCTTTACGGAGTTCTGATGGGAGAAGTGAATTTTTTGGTACTAAAATTGAATATTAGCCCTGTTGACCGCGGTCGTTCTTTTTGCTAACACGCCATGCGGACGCGTGCGTTTGCTCCGACACTCCAAAACCACAGTCTGTTCGCTTTACAACATGCAAACATGCGTTCGATAATAGGGGCCATGGAATATCGACAGACAGACGGCAAAACTCGGCGCGTGCACAAGCAGTATGTGGACGTTGTGGCTCGCATTCTCGCGGGCGGACAGGTTGTGCCGGTTACCGTCTGCTGGGTTGACGGTCGCTGCTTTACGATTGACGAGATTGTCTCGTCCACCGGTTTTGGCCTGACGGTTCACGGCATTCGTACGGCAACCTATAAGGTACGTTTTGGCGGACATGCGACCGAGTTGTATCTAGAGGACCAAACGCGTGAGCGGGCGGACGGCTCGCAGGCGCACGTGATGCGTTGGTGGGTCTGGGCTTTTGATCGTACGCTCGAGGGCGAGCGCCGCAGGTAAGAACGCGTGGCGTTCGGGTACAATGGCAGGAAACTTGTCAGCTACGGCGCCGTCGCGGTGCTTTTTGAAAGGACGAAAGTATGAACGATATCCAGGGCTATCAGAATGGCCCCATCGAGACCGGCGCAAGCCGTGCCAAGGAGATGTCGCCGCGCGCGTACAACCTTGTCATGTCTGCTCTGATCTTTTTGGGCTTTTGCGCCATGGGCGCCGGTGCTTACTTTACGAGCACCATGTCATTTGCGCGCATGATGATGAGCGGCGCCGCTTTGCCGCTGGTCTTTGGCTCATTTATTTTGACCATCGTTGGCATGGTCATGATGTCGGCTGCTGCCAGCAAACAGTCCGTGGGCCTGTCGCTCGTGGGCTACGTGGTCTTTGCGAGCACCTTTGGCCTGACGGCGTCGTTTGGTCTTGCCAACTACGACCTGCCTACCATTAACACCGCCTTTATCGCCACGGCCGCCATCACCTTTGTCTTTGGTGCGCTGGGCGTGACCTTCCCCAAGTTCTTCCAGCGTGTGTATGGCATTGGTTTTGGCATCTTGCTTGCCACGATTCTGGTCGAGATCGTGCTGATGTTCATGGGCGTTTCGCAGTCCATCACCGACCTGATCGTGATTGTGGTGTTTGCCGGCTTTATTGGCTACGACACCTATGTGGCCACGACGGTGCCGCCTACGCTGCCCAATGCGGTGCTCATGGCGTCCAATCTGTTCGTGGACATTATCAACGTGTTCCTACGCATCCTGAACATCCTCGGCCGTCGCGATTAAAACGCGGCATTGCGATGCTTCCTGCCGGACACGGTAAAACGATGCGAAAGGCGGTCCTTCGGGGCCGTCTTTTTTGTGCGCGGCGGGGTATCATGGATGGGAAAAGCCGATAGCGGCAGCGACAGGAAAGGTGGCCATGTATGGCAGACGTCGACAACAGGAACCGTAACCGCAGGTCCAACCGAGCGGGTCAGCCCAATCCCAAGCGCGAGGCCCGTGCCAAGGCCGCCGAGCGCCATGTGATGACTGTGTCCGAGGCCTGCGCCAAGGATATCGAGCGTTCGCTCGCCGGTGTTCGCGAGTTTGACGGCATGCCCGCCGGCTTTGTCGCGGCGATGAAGGCCAAGGTTCAGACTGCTGTGGCCCCCGAAGAGCAGGTCGCCGAGGACGTCGAGAACGCGGAGACTGCCGAGGTCGAGGCGGCGCCCGAGACCGAGGCGGCGCCCGAGCCCGTCGAGGAGCCTGCCGAGGAAATCGCCGAAGCTGAGTCCGCGCCTGCTGAGGAGCCCGCTCCGGTCCTGCCCGAGGTCACTGTGCTTGATGCCTCCGCCACGCAGGCAATCCTCGATAACGGTCGCGGCTATGCGCAGTTCTGCGACATGGCCGTGCTCGCCTTTGCCTCGTTTACCAATCCGGGCGGTGGATATATTCAGGGTTATCTGGGCCAGGAGGCCACGCTGTGCGCCGATTCGTATCTGTACAACGTCCTCGATAAGCAGCGTAAATGGTACGGTGAGAACCGTCGCCGCAACATCAACTGTGAGCTGTACCGCAACCGTGCGCTGGTGGTGCCCGCGGTGCGCTTCGAGCGCAAGCATGTGCACGCCTATGCCGACGTGATCGTCGCCGCTGCACCCAACGCCAAGCGTGCTCGCCAGGAGTACCGCGTGAGCGACGATGCCTTGCTTGACGCCCTGCGCGACCGCATTCGCTTTGTGCTTGCTATCTGCGATGAGCTTGGCCGCGAGAAGCTCGTACTGGGTGCTTGGGGCTGCGAGAACAACGGCTTTGACGCAGAGGCCGTGGCCGAGCTCTTCCGCAAGGAGCTCGCATCGGGCGACTTCAAGGTCAAGCAGGTCTTCTTTGCCGTGCCCTCTACGCGCTGGGACGAGGACTTCGCCAAATTCGAGCACGTGCTGGCAAACTTCCCCGAGCAAAACGAGGAGTCCTATGCTCAGGTTGCCGCCCGCGCCGCAGCTGCCCGTGCCGCCGAGCAGGCTCAGACCGCTGCCGAGGATGACGAGGATGACGACGACTGGCGCAAGTACCTGTAAACGGTGCTCGTGATGCGATATACCGAGCCGACGGGAGAGGCTGCTCCTGTCGGCTTTTTATTGAGTGGGGAGCTTACGATGAAAAACGTTCTGTGCTTTGGTGACAGCAACACCTATGGTTACGATCCGGCGGGCATGCGCGACGGTACCGCGGTGCGCTATGCGCAGGATGTGCGCTGGTGTGGCGTGGTCCAACGTGACTTAGGCGAGGGCTGGCATGTAATTGAAGAAGGCCTCAACGGCCGCACGACGGTACGCGACGACATGTGCCATCTGGACACTAACCTCAACGGCATTCGCGCGCTTCCGATGCTGCTCGAGGCTCATAAGCCGCTGGACGCCATTGTGATCATGCTGGGCACCAACGACTGTAAGACGGTCTTTAACGTGACAGCTTCCGATATCGCCCGTGGCGCCATGGCGCTGATTCGCGCCGTCCGCGCGTTTCCGTGGACCGACGCTGCGCCTTGCCCGCGCATCCTGCTGATGGCTCCTATCAAGATCAAGCCGCAGATCGCCGATGTATATATGACCGATTTTGACGAGCGTTCCGTCGAGGCATCTGAACATTTTGGCGAGTACTATGCGCACGTGGCCGAGCAGTTTGGCTGCGACTTTTTGAATGCCGCCGAGTTTGCCGAGCCGGGCGATATCGACTATCTGCATATGATGCCCGAAAGCCACGAGAGCTTGGGACATGCCGTGGCAGCCAAGCTCCAAGAGATGCTCGGTGAGTAGCGCGACCCCAAGCCACCGCAAAGGGGGCAGGCACCTTTGTGGTGGTTTTGCCCGGGTAAACGAACGGATTGGCTGCCATATGGGCATGGACGAGCTCATCGACCTCTTTGCCGAGGGCGATGAGCTCGTCTCCAATACCGCTTTTGAGGATTTGGATCTTGCCTGCGACGTGGCGAACGGCGCGACCTTCGATGGCGTCGTGTTCCGATCTTGCGAGTTCGATAGCGTTGACTGGAGCGGCTCGACGTTTCGCGACGTGGTGTTTCGCGGTTGCCGCTTTATCCGCTGCAACATGGAAGGCTGCTGGCTCAACCGCTGCGACTTCGTTGACTGCTCGGCGCCGGGGCTCAACTTGCTCAGGGCGCGTCTGTCGAGCGTGTCGTTTACATCGTGCGATTTGAGCTATGCGAACCTTTCGGAGGGACGCATTGGCCCCATGGCTGCGCATGACACGCGTTTGACCGAGGCCGCGTTTCAGGGTGCCAAGCTGGGTCAGATACGCCTGGATGGCTGTGACCTGACGCGTATGGATGTGTTTAAGACGTCGCTTTCCGGCGTGGATGTATCGCGTTGTACATTCGCGGCGCCCGTTGTTTCGGGCGATTACCATGAGTTGCGTGGCTTGACGGTCAATGCCGAGCAGGCGCTGGCACTCTCGGGTTTGTTGGGAATTCAACTCGCCGACGAATAGGCGCTCTGGTCCTTTGCTCGACCGCTATCTAAAATCAAACCGTCGCAACATTTAATGATTTTTCGCGTTTGCACGATTTTCATCGAATGTTGCGACGGTTTTTGGTGCAAGGTAGCCTGTCTTTTTTTGGCAGGTTACTGGCTATTTAGTACTGCCACATGTGGTTGACAGGGCCGGAGCCTTTGCCCATGTCAAAGCCGGCGGCGAGAGCGCCCGTTAGGTAGGCCTTGCCGGCGTTGACGGCGTCGGCAAGATCCATGCCCTGCGCCAATGCGCAGGCGATGGCGGATGAAAGCGTGCAGCCGGTGCCATGCGTGTTGCCGGTCTCGATGCGCTTGTGGCGGAACCACGTGGTGAGCGGATCGCCCATATGGTTGCCTTCGTCATCGAGTGGCGCGGGTTCGGCCAATACATCGTTGGCCTCGTTGACAAGATGCCCACCCTTAACGAGGGATGCGCAACCAAAGCGGCGGGTGAGGAGCATGGCAGCATTTTGCTGTGTGCGCTCGGAGTCGACCTCGTAGTCAAGCAGGGCCATGGCCTCGGGAATATTGGGCGTGATGACGGTTGCTAGTGGGAACAGGCGGCGGGTGAGCGCCTCGGCGGCATCTTCGGCAATCAGCCGTGCGCCCGAGGTGGCTACCATGACGGGGTCGACGACCACGTTTGTCGCGTTCCGGGCGCTCAGGCGGTCGGCGATAACCTCGATAATCTCGGCAGAGGAAACCATGCCGATCTTGACGGCGCTGGGGCGGATATCGTCAAATACGGCGTCGATCTGCGCAGCGACGATATCAGGGGAGATATTCTGCACGGCGGTGACACCGAGCGTGTTTTGTGCGGTGATGGCGGTGATGGCCGTCTCGGCATACAGGCGGTGCGCCGTGATGGTCTTGATGTCGGCCTGAATGCCGGCGCCACCGCTGGAATCGGATCCTGCGATGGACAGGACGGCAGGTACCTTACTGCGATCCATGTTTGCTCCCTTGTTCGGTCGGAATCAAATGGGTCTTTAAGCCAGCATTATAAAGATGCCCGGGCCGACTCTATGTCGAACCCGGGCGGGCGATGCAATCTTTACGCAAATGTAAGCAAATGTTCACACGTCAACAATTGAAGAACACCATGTTACCGATTGTGGCTCCGGTGACGAGTTAGTCCTCCATGCCGAGGTCGATCGTCGTGCCTTCGAACACCTTGTTAACGGTGCGGACGGCGCACATCTTGCCGCACATGGTGCAGGTGCCCTCGGTGGCGGCGGGGGATTCTTCGTAGCGTTTCTTGCCGGTGACCGGGTCGAGAGCACACTTCCACATGGCATCCCAGTCGAGCTTGCGGCGTGCCTGGCCCATCTTGTCGTCCATGTCGCGGGCGTGCGGCACCTTCTTGGCGATATCGGCGGCGTGCGCGGCAATCTTAGTGGCCATGAGGCCATCGAGCACGTCCTGGGCGTTGGGCAGGCACAGGTGCTCGGCCGGCGTCACGTAGCACAGGAAGTCGGCACCGGAGCTGGCGGAGATGGCGCCGCCGATGGCAGCGGTGATGTGGTCGTAACCCACGCCGATATCGGTCACCAGCGGCCCGAGCACATAGAACGGGGCATTGTGGCACAGGCGCTTCTGCAGTTTCATGTTGGCGGCGATCTCGTCGAGCGCCATGTGACCCGGGCCCTCGACCATGACCTGGACGCCGGCGGCCCAAGCGCGCTTGCACAGCTTGCCCAGCTCGATCATCTCAGCGGTCTCGGTGGCATCGTTGGAGTCGTAGAGGCAGCCCGGGCGGCAGGAGTCGCCGAGCGAAATCGTCACGTCGTACTCGTGGCAAATCTCGAGCAGCTCGTCAAAGTACTCGTAGAAGGGGTTTTCGTTGCCGGTGACCTCCATCCAGCCAAACAGTAGCGAGCCGCCGCGACTGACGATGTTCATCAGGCGGCCGGTCTCCTTAAAGGTCTTGGTGACCGACTTGTTGATGCCGCAGTGGATGGTCATAAAGTCCACGCCATCCTCGGCGTGCGCGCGCACGACCTCGAACAGGTCGTCCTTGGTCAGCTTGACCAGCGGCTTTTCCATGTAGCCGATGGCGTCGTACATGGGGACGGTGCCCACCATGAGCGGCGTCTCGTCGATGAGCTGCTGGCGGAACTGGCGCGTTTTGCCCGAGTTGGAAAGGTCCATGATGGCGTCGGCGCCAAAGTCCTCGGCGATCTTGACCTTCTTCCATTCCTCGGCGGCATCGGCCTTGTCGCCCGAGATGCCCAGGTTGACGTTGACCTTGGTGGACAGGCCCTCGCCGACACCAAAGGCGCGCATGCCCTTTTTGATATGCACGATGTTGGCGGGAATGGCGATGCGGCCGTCGGCCACGCGCTCGCGGATGTACTCGGGGTCGCGATGCTCGCGCTCGGCGACTTCCTTCATCTGCGGCGTGATCTGCCCGGCGCGGGCGAAGTCGATTTGCGTGACGAGCTTGGGCTCGGTCTGTGTGCTCATTGGCACGGCTCCCTTCGTTGGCATTACCCATATCAGGTTTGCGGGTCAGGGCGGGCGCGCCCAGTCTCAGCCTGCCGTCTTGTCCTGCAAGCTCCCCGTTTATGTAATGGGCTCAAGTATAGCTCGAATGGGTACGATTGGCATAACGAGCGTGCCTGTGGGGAGGCGAACATGGAAGACAAGCATCTATATCGAGAGACGCAATGGGATGTATCGGCCGAGGAAAGCCGTGCGCACCATGGCCTTGTCGCGATTGGTTTTGCGGTGCTTGCCGTGCTGGTGATTGCCTTTTGTATCTGGACGTTTGGCGGTCACGGCGGCGCAGCATGGGAGTTCGAGGCCGACGATGCCCTGCCGATCATGACAGTGAAGGTTACGGGCGGCAATACCGTTGCCGCGCCGGGCGACTATTGGTATTCGCGCGATGGATTTGTCCAGCTTCAGCTGAGCGGTGGGTCTATTCCTGGTGAGGAAATCGAACGCGTGACGTATGATGCGGCGCTCAAAACGCTGACGGTGAAGCTCAAGAATCAGGGCGACGTGCCTACGACTATGGATATCGCGCTGACGGAATGGCGCTTGGAGCCCCCATCGGGTGCTGCGGTGTCCGAGGTAGAGCACGTTAAGATTACCTACCAAGATGGCTCGACAAACGAAGTTGCCAAAGCCGACGGCTTGGCGGAATAGACGCCGTGCCTAGGCAGCACATTCAAAAGTAGCGGTGGTCCTACAAGGTCTGTTCGTTCAGGAAGACCAAAGTGTTCTTATTTGAAAGCTCGGGAAAGTGACGATAACCAACGTCAAACGCGGTGAGCCCGCTTACATCCTCGAGCTTGTTTTCTGCCATCCAGCGCACCATGGAACCACGTGCCTTTTTGCTGGCGGTCGAGCGCTGGATGGGCTTGCCGTTGCGGATGCCTTCGCCAAAGAGACACGTGACGACCGTGGCGTCGCCCGCGAGATGGGGCAGAACGGCTTTGGCGTACTCTACGCTGGCGAGGTTGACGATCGTGGTGTTTGAGCCTGCCGGGGCGATAGCCCGCGCGAGCTTGTCGCTCCAAAACGCATAGAGGTCTCGGGCATCGTCAACGGCGAGCTTCGCGCCCATCTCCAGCCGATATGGTTCGACGGCATGAAAGGGGCGAACGCACCCGTAGAGGCCAGAGAGGATCCACAGGTGGCTTTGCAGCCATGCGAGCTGCGCGGAATCCATCACCTCGGGCGCCATGCTCTGGTATTGAATGCCGTGGTAGGACATGACGGCAGGGGAGAGGTGACAGGCGAGTGCGGGATTGTCGAGATCGCCGTTTTTCAGGATGGGCCCGAACTCATGCAGGGTGTTGAGGCAAGGCCCCAGCAGTTTGTCACTCACGTTCCATAGCGCCTGCAGGCTGTCGCTGCCTTCATTCCGCTCGATATCTAGCAGTGCGCGGTGGAGGCGAGCCGTCTCGCGCGCAAAGGGTGGAATGCCCAGGACTTCAAAAGCATCTTGGGCCGCGCGCATCTGCTTGGCGGGCGAAATGACGACCTGCAGCATGGACTCTCCTCTGCCAAAAAGGAAGTTGCGGTGGAATACGGTCTGTTTTGGCCGTTTATGGGCCAGTTTAGTCTGTATTTCACCGCAACTGATGAAGGGTTGGTTACGCGCGCTCGATGAAGGCCTTGTAGCCGCGATAGGCCTCGTAGATATCGGCCTTGTTAGCGACCTCCCACAGGGCGTGCATGGACAGGACGGCAACGCCAGAGTCGATGACGTTCATGCCGTACTTAGCCATGATGTATGCGATGGTGCCGCCGCCGCCCGCGTTGACGCGACCGAGCTCGCAGGTCTGGAAGTCCACGCCGGCCTCGTCCATGATGTCGCGGATGAGGGCCACATACTCGGCGTCGGCGTCGTTAGAGCCGCCCTTGCCGCGGCTGCCCGTGTACTTGTTAAAGCACAGGCCGCGACCCATAAAGGCTGCGTTCTTGGTTTCGAACTTGCCGGCGTAGCCCGGGTCGAAGCCGGCGGACACGTCGGAGGAGAGCATGCGGCTGCGGGCGAGCGCGCGGCGCAGGGCCAGCGGGCTATCCTCGCCGGCAAGCGTCATGATCTCGGCGACGGTGTTCTCGAAGAAGCGGCTCGTCATGCCGGTGGCACCCACGGAACCGATCTCCTCCTTGTCGACGATGAGTGTGATGCTCGTGCGCTCCACGTTGGCGACGTTGATCTGGGCGAGCATGGACGGATAGGCGCAGACACGGTCGTCGTGGCCATAGCCCAGAATCATGGAGCGGTCGAGGCCCATGTCACGGGCGGGGCCGGCGGGCACGACCTCGATCTCGGCGGAGAGGAAGTCCTCCTCCTCGACGTCGTACTGCTCCTTGAGGATATCCAGGAACATCTGCTTGACGGGCTCCTTGGGAGCGTCCTTGTCGTCCTCGTCAAACTTGACGGGGCGGCCGCCCACGATCACGTCGAGGATCTCGGCGTCGACGGCGTCCTTGGCGGGCTTGGCCATCTGCTCGCTCGAGAGGTGGATCAGCAGGTCGGAGATGGTAAAGACCGGGTCGTCGGCCTTGTCACCGATGTTGATGTCGACGGTGGTGCCGTCCTTTTTGCAGATGACGCCCACGAGTGCGAGCGGGGAAGCGACCCAGTGGTAGCTCTTGACGCCGCCATAGTAGTGCGTGTCGAGATAAGCCATGTCGCCGGCCTCGAAGGCGGGGTTCTGCTTGAGGTCCAGGCGCGGCGAGTCCACGTGGGCGCCCAGGATGTTAAAGCCCTGCTCGAGCGGGGCGGTGCCCAGGTTGACGAGCATGAGGTCCTTGCCGTGGTTGGCGGCGTACACCTTGTCGCCGGCCTTGAGCGCGCGGCCCTCGGCGATCACGGTCTCCAGATTGACGTAGCCCGCCTCCTCGGCCATCTTGATACCGGCCTTGACGCACAGACGCTCGGTCTTGTTCTCACTCAAAAACTGCTTGTAGCCGCGGCAAAGCTCCTCGAGCTCCTCGATCTGCTGTGGCGTGTACTTTTTCCATGCGCTGGGACGCTCCATGACGCAGGCTCCTTTCGGATCGATCGTGCTGGTTGATGTACCGTGAGCCATCGTATCACGCGCGGGCCCGCGGCGGCAGGGAAGCCTGATGTGCGGTGGCCGCGGGGCGGGGAGCGTGTAAACTGGTGTGAGCAAACCGTGCCCAGCCCAAAGCGAGGTATTCAATATGTCTGAAAAGCGCCGTACCTTTGCCGTCATCGACGGCAACTCGCTCATGCATCGCGCCTTCCACGCCGTGCCGCCGACCATGAACGCGCCGGACGGTCGCCCCACCAACGCGATCTTTGGTTTTCTGAACATGTTCCTCAAGATGATCGATGCCTTTAATCCCGACGGCGTTGTCGTGGCGTTTGACAAGGGCAAGCCGCGCGTGCGTATGGAGATGCTGCCGCAGTACAAGGCGCAGCGCCCGCCCATGGACCCCGACCTGCACGCGCAGTTCCCCATGATCAAGGAGCTGCTCGCCGCGCTCAACGTGCCGATTCTGCAGTCCGAGGGCTGGGAAGGCGATGACATCCTGGGTACTATGGCGCGCCTGGGCGAGCAGGCCGGCTGTGACATACTGCTGGTGACCGGTGATCGCGACATGTATCAACTTGTGACCGAGCACGTCAACGTGGTCTCGACTCGTAAAGGCCTATCCGACGTGGCGATTATGACGCCCGAGAGCGTGGACGATCTGTATCACGGCATTACGCCGGCGCTCGTGCCCGACTTTTATGGTCTGAAGGGCGACACGTCCGATAACATCCCCGGCGTGCCGGGCATCGGCCCCAAAAAGGCGAGCGCGCTCATTGCGCAGTACGGTAGCCTGGACGAGGTCATCGCACACGCCGACGAGGTCAAGGGCAAGATGGGCGAAAACCTGCGCGCACACATCGACGACGCGCTGCTGAGCCGTAAGGTGGCGACCATCCGCACCGATGCGCCCGTTGAGCTCGATTTTGAGGCGACGTCCTTCCCGGCGTTTTCCGCCGATGAGGTTTCCGCGGCGCTGGGCACGCTTGGTATCACCGCCATGCAGAACCGTTTCTTGGCGCTGATCGGCGGCGAGGGCGGGGCAGCTGCCAGCACGTTTGAGATTCCCGCCGTTTTGCGCGCAGCCGCCGGCGATGCTGGCGCGCTTGGTGCCGTTGCGGCTGAGGTCTCCCGCGTGATTGATGCCGGCGAGTGGGTCGCCGCCGTGGTGGACGATGACAAGGAAGAGGGCGCGCTCTTTGGGCTGACGCGCACGCTGTGGTTGGCGACGTCCAAGGGCCTGTTTGCGCTCGAGGAGGGCGACAGTGGTGCGGCGGCTGAGGTTGAGGGCTTCAACTTCGCCCACGGCGTGATTGCCGGCGTGCTCGCGCGTCTGTTTATGGAAGGCCGTGTGGCGAGCCCGGATATGAAGGCGCTTCTGCATGAGCTTTCGCCCATCGATTCTTCTGAGCTCGAGCTCATGGATCCGCTGGCAGTCGATTCCACGCGCATCTTCGATACCATCGTTGCCGCCTACCTGTTGGATTCCGACCGCTCCGAGTTTGACGAGGTGTATCTGGCCGATACGTATCTGCAGATGGCGCTGCCTGCGGCGCGCGGCGCAGAGGGTGCTGGCGAGGATGCTCCTGCGCCCGCCGCTCGCACGGCGGCCTTGACGCTGGCGCTGGTTGCACCGCTGCGTGACCGCATGGCCCGCGAGAACGCCGCCAACGTGTTCGATGGGATCGAGATGCCGCTCGTGCCGGTGCTTGCCAAGATGGAGCGCGCGGGCATGCTCGTGGACCCCGACCGCCTGCACAGTCTGTCCGAGGGCCTGGCGACCCAGATTGCCGATGTCGAGCGCAGCATTCGCGACCTGGCCGGCGACGAGACCTTTAACATCGGCAGCCCCATGCAACTCTCGCACGTGCTGTTTGATGTTATGGGACTTCCGACCAAGGGCCTCAAAAAGACCAAGCGCGGCTACTATTCGACCAACGCCAAGGTGCTGAGCGACCTTGCCCGCGACCACGAGATCGTGCGCCTGATTTTGGACTGGCGTGAGAAGTCCAAGATTAAGTCGACCTATCTGGACACGCTGGGCCCGCTGCGCCGTGGTGACGGGCGTGTGCACACCACGTACAACCAGACCATCACCGCGACGGGGCGTTTGTCTTCGAGCGACCCCAATCTGCAAAACATTCCGACGCGCTCGGAGCTGGGGCGTACCGTCAAGACGGCGTTCTCGGCGGGCGAGGGCAGCGTCTTTTTGGCGGTGGACTACTCGCAGATCGAGCTGCGCCTGCTCGCGCATCTTTCGGGTGACGAGCACCTGGTACGCGCCTTCAACGAGGGCGAGGACTTCCATGCCGAGACGGCCGCGCGCGTATTTGGCGTGCCGGTGTCCGAGGTGACACCCGACCTGCGTAGCCGCGCCAAGGCCGTGAACTTTGGCATCGTGTACGGTCAGCAGGCCTATGGTCTGTCGCAGTCGCTGCACATCTCGATGGCCGAGGCGCGCGATATGATCGATCGCTACTACGAGGCCTACCCGGGCGTGCGCACGTTCCTCGACAATGTGGTGGCGCGAGCCAAGCAGACGGGCTATGCCGAGACCATGTATGGCCGCAGACGCCATATTCCCGAGCTCAAGGCCAAAAACCCACAGCTCCGCGGCTTTGGTGAGCGCACGGCCATGAACCACCCCATGCAGGGCACCGCCGCCGACATCATCAAGATCGCCATGGCCCGCGTAAGCCGTCGCTTGGAAGAAGAAGGCTTTGCCGCCCACATGATCCTGCAGGTACACGACGAACTGGACTTTGAGTGCCCCGTCGACGAAGTCGAGCGCCTCACCGCCATGGTCCGCGACGTCATGGAACACGTAGTAGACCTCCGCGTACCGTTGATCGCCGAAGCCAGCACCGGCATAACCTGGGCCGACGCCAAGTAAAGCCGCCCTCACAACACCAAAGTAACCAAAAACAGAAGGACGCCCCTCATCAACAAGGAGCGTCCTTCATTCCAAAATTTCAGCCAAGTATCTAGACGCCAAGACACCATCTAGGCGGCAAGCAAGTAAACCTAGGACCTGACCGGGCGGCGCGGGTAAGTTTTTCGTAGATTCCGCACGAGCCGGAAAGCACTTAATGTGCTTTCCGAGCGAGCCCAGGACCTGACCGAACGAAAAACTTACCCGCGCCGCCCGGCCAGGTCCGACGAGTAACGTTACCGAGCCGCCAAGATGGCGTCGATGAGCGTCAGTACGCCCCCGTCGTTGTTACTCGGAATGCGCCACTTGGCATGCGCGTTCATGTGCTCCTCGGCATTGTCCACGATAAAGCTATGCCCGACGCGCTCGAGCATGGGAATATCGTTGTAGGTGTCGCCCACGGCGGCGGCGTCGGCGATATCGATGCCCAGGTGGTCGCACAGGTGCGCGACGCCCGACCCCTTGTCGACGCCCAGGTTCATAAAGTCGATCCACTCGCGGCCAGCATTAGTGACATAGAGTCGGTCCGAGAATGCCGGGCTGTAGTCCTCGCGAAACGCTGGCTCGGCATCGTAGGCGGGGAAGAAGATCGAAATCTTGTTAGACTCGATGTCAATGCCCTCAAAGCTATCGACGTAGTTGATCGTGTTGTAGTACACGCTGATCTCGTCGTGGTACTGATGGTCGCGGGCGAGCACATAGAACTCGTCGTAGCAGCACAAGACGGGAACGGCACGCGGGTCCTCCGAGGCACGGGCGAGCACCTGCTGATACAGCGCCACATCGATGTTGCTCTTATAGATATAGCTGCCGCGATAGATGACGCAGGCTCCGTTGTCGGGACAAAAAGCAAGGCGGTTCTTAATGCTTTCGAACATTTCCTCGAGTTTGGGGGCGGGGCGTCCGCTGGCGGGGCAGAATACAATGCCTGCGTCGGCGAGCTTGTCCAGGCGCTCATCAAGACCCTGCGGCAACACGCGCTTGTCGGTGAGCAGCGTCTTGTCCATGTCGACGGCGAGAATCTTAATGCTTCCGATATTGGTGTCCGATTCGTAAGTTTGCATAAAAGCGCGCCTTTCGTTTCGAAATTGTTTCAGACGTTATAACCATCAACCAGTAACTGAGCGTATTGTCGCAGGAACGGAGCGTATTTGCACCACGCTTCACAAAGTAATGAAAAAACTTTTCAGAAATTTGAATTTGTCGCTTGTGCTGCGGGCACTTTAGCGTAATATAGCGACCATCGAAAACGGAGACGGAAATACAACCGCTTACCGAAGAAAAGGTACCGTTTACGATATTAGAATTGCGCCCGGCGATAGGTGAAAGGAGAGGCAGATGCAGTTCGTAAAGATCATCACCACTGCAGATAATGCCATCCGACGCCAGCGCGCAATTTCCCGACGACGATAACAATCGTCTCTGTCCGCATGGGGCGAATTGCCCCAACAGAGTCATTTTGGGGTCGTTGGGTTTTAGCACGATATAAACGCATGTTTCTAGGGCATGCTGTGCTGCTTTTTGCTATTTAACCTGATATTGCACGGTTTTTTGACCTCGAAATGACTTGCAACTGACCGATGTTCTAACTAGCTACCAAGGGCGAAAGGAAACAGCCATGAGCAAGGAAAAAGTCGTTCTCGCATATTCCGGTGGTCTTGATACATCCGTATGTGTCAAGTGGCTCCAGGACGAGAAGAATCTCGATGTCGTTTGCGTCTGCGGCAACGTGGGCCAGGAGGAGACCGGCTTGGATGCCAAGAAGCAGAAGGCGCTTGACCTGGGCGTTCTCGATTGCCAGGTGCTCGACCTGCGCGACGAGTTCTCCGATGAGTTCCTGACTAAGGCCATCGCCGCAAACTCCATGTACGAGAACAAGTACCCGCTGCTCTCCGCGCTGTCTCGCCCGCTGCTCGCCAAGAAGCTTGTCGAGGTCGCTCACGAGTTTGGCGCGACCTACGTCGCCCACGGCTGCACCGGCAAGGGTAACGACCAGGTTCGTTTTGAGGCTGCCGTCAAGGCCCTCGACCCCGAGCTTAAGGTTATCGCCCCGGTTCGCGAGTGGGATCTGAAGTGCCGTCCCGATGAGGTTGCCTATGCTCACGCCCACAACGTGCCGGTTCCCGAGGGCGCCAACGACAACCCCTATTCCATCGACGACAACCTGTGGGGTCGCGCCATCGAGTGCGGTCACCTGGAGGATCCCTGGAACGAGCCGCTCGACGACGCCTGGGTTATGACCAAGAACCCCGAGGACACGCCGGACACCCCGACCTACACCGAGATTGAGTTTGAGGCGGGCAAGCCCGTCGCCGTCGATGGCAAGAAGATGAAACTCTCCGAGATCGTCATCGCCCTCAACAAGATTTCGGGTGACAACGGCTTTGGCCGTCTCGACCTGGTCGAGGATCGTCTGGTGGGCCTCAAGAGTCGCGAGTGCTACGAGGTTCCTGGCGCCCTGACGCTCATCACCGCCCACAAGGCGCTCGAGGACATCTGCGTCGAGGGCGACCTGCTCAAGACCAAGATTAAGCTCGAGCAGGATTGGGCCACCGCCGTGTACAACGGCCAGTGGTACAGCCCGCTCAAAAACGCGCTCGATGCCTTTATGGCCGACACCCAGAAGTTCGTGACCGGCACCGTCCGTCTGAAGTTCTTTAAGGGCAACTGCCATGTCGTCGGCCGCAAGAGTCCGTTTAGCCTGTATGACTACGGTCTGGCTACCTACGACCGCGACACTACGTTTGACGAGAAGGCCAGCGCCGGCTTTATCGAGATCGATACGCTGTCGCTCAAGACGTGGGCTAAGGTCCAGGGCCCCAGCTCTGCTGCCGCCCAGGCCTAGCGCCTCCTTCCTTTGGTATCCGCGCGGCCCATCCGCGTGATACATAACGGGCGCATGGGGTCCCTACCTTTCGTTATGCTTGCTGACACTTCTTAACATCGGTGGCCCCTACGTTCCGCCCGCATATATGATGCCGCGTCTGCGGCTGAGTCCGAGCCCCGCCGGGGTTGTCCGGCGGGGCTCCTCCTATCAATTTGACGGCCCTGCGCCTATATATATGGGGAGTATCCATTATGTTCAATGCTATCGCGCATGCTTTACTTGCCCTCGCGCCCGAGTTCGATGCTGCAAAGGTCGAGGACGTTCCTATGAGCCTAAAGGCCTGGATCGATGGTTCGCAGGGCAACATTCGGAGGGAGACGTTGGGCGCCAAGTGCATGGCGCGTCACTTCTTTGCAAATTAGCTATATGGCCTCGCACATGGTGGGGAATATGCAAAACTAGCGGTTGAGAAATCGCTTTAGCGACAGGGCGCATTGCTTTGGGCGCTTGTTTTGGGATTTGATGAAAGGGGACGGTTCCATGGCTCTTTGGGGCGGTCGTTTTGAGGCAGGCGTGGCCGAGGTCACGCAGGAGTTTGGCGCGTCGTTGCCGGTTGACAAACATCTCTATAAGCAGGATATCGCCGGATCTAAGGCACATGCCAAGATGCTGGCGGCCCAGGGCATTATCAGCGCCGAGGACGAGCAGGCGATTGCCGAGGGCCTGACCGGAATCGAACAGGATATCGATGCCGGCAACTTCACCTTTGATATCAACGACGAGGACATTCATATGTCCATCGAAAGCGAGCTGACGCGTCGTATCGGCGAGGCTGGCAAGCGCTTGCATACTGGGCGTTCGCGCAACGATCAGGTGGCGACCGATACGCGCCTGGGCGTCAAGGCGCTGGCCAAGGAGCTCATGGTGGCCAATCTTGAGCTGCGCCATGTGCTGGTGGATGCGGCCAAGAAGTACGACAAGGTGATTCTTCCGGGCTACACGCATATGCAGCACGCTCAGCCCGTGCTGCTCTCGCATCATCTGCTGGCGTATTCCTGGATGTTCGCGCGCGACTTTACGCGCCTGAAGGCCGCCTTTGATGCCGCCGACAACTGCCCGCTGGGTGCTGCCGCGCTTGCCGGTACGAGCTATCCGCTCGATCGCCAGATGACGGCTGCCGAACTTGGCTTTGCGGGCGTGATTCCCAACTCGCTCGATGCGGTTTCCGACCGTGATTTCCTGCTCGATCTGCATTACGCCGGATCCGTCATGGCGATGCACCTGTCGCGTCTTTCCGAGGAGATCGTGCTGTGGTCGAGCTCCGAATTTGGCTTTATCACGCTTTCAGACTCCTACTCCACCGGCTCGTCTATCATGCCGCAGAAGAAGAATCCCGACTTTGCCGAGCTTATCCGCGGTAAGAGCGGTCGCGTGTACGGCAACCTGGTGCAGCTGCTGGTAACCATGAAGGGCCTGCCGCTCGCTTATAACAAGGACTTGCAGGAGGACAAGGAGGGCGCGCTCGATACCGCTCACACGCTCATGCAGTGCCTGTCCGTTATGGCCGGAATGATTTCGACCTGGACCGTCAACGAGGATGCCATGGCGCGCGAGTGCGGCGTGGGGCACCTTGCCGCCACCGATGTTGCCGATTACCTGGCAAAGCGCGGTCTACCGTTCCGCGAGGCACATGCCGTGGTGGGGCACCTGGTCCTGATGTGTGAGAAGCGCGGCTGCAATCTTGAGGACCTGCCGTTTGAGGTGTTCCAGGAGGCAAGCCCGCTCTTTGAGCGCGATATTACCGAGGCGCTCGATATCCCGTCGATTGTCGCCGCGCGCACGACCGAGGGCGGTACCGCCCCTGCCGCCGTTGCCGTGCAGCTGCAGCGTGCCGAGGCGCAGCTCGTGGCCGACGAAGGCGTGTTTGGATCGCTAACCAAGGTTGTCGAGATGGGTCACGGGGCAAAGTAGAGGTTTGGCTGAAGACGTATTGTCCATTTATTGATAAATCGTTTTAGCTTTACGGGCGTCTGCTGATGCGGGCGCCCCTATTTTGCTGCTATGGGGGAGGGGCTTGTCGAGAACTTCTGTAGGACCTTTGGGCAGGTTGTGAAGGGGGTACGTTCGCGGGTGGCAACCGACCGCCCGCTCTGTTCCATGTGGTTGATGAGCGGTCGGATGGTACTCTAATCGGGCTTCGAAACAGAAGTGACACATATGGAGCGCTTTAATAAATTGCAGCGTTTCAATAAACAGCTTTTTGTTTAACTGCAGCTAAAACTCTGTTACGATGCAGTCCAGGCGGGTGCCGGAATGGGACTTGGGCACGCGCGAACCTACTTGAAAGGCTACCTTATGGCTATCGAGAAGACCTTCATCATGATTAAGCCCGACGCGGTGCGCGATCGCAAGATCGGCGAGATCGTTGCTCGTATTGAGCGTAGCGGCCTTGTCATCGAGCGCATGGAGATGACCACGCTCGAGCGCGCTACCGTCGAGGAGCACTACGCCCATCTGGCCGACAAGCCCTTCTTTGGCGGTCTCTGCGACTTTATGACGAGCGGTCCGGTCGTCAAGATGGTTGTTTCCGGTCTTTCCGCTGTCTCCAAGATGCGCACCCTTATGGGCGCCACCAACCCGCTTGATGCTGCTCCTGGCACCATCCGCGGCGACTTCGCCGTCGATGTCAACGCCAACGTGATCCACGGCTCCGACTGCCTGGAGAACGCCGAGATCGAGATCAAGCGCTTCTTTGGCTAAACCAGCTTTGACTCCTTAAAGCTGTTAGCGTGTGGCTTGGGCGCCGCGGAACTCCATCCGCGGCGTCCTTTTATATTCCAGTAGATTTTTGGGACATGTCTAGAAATCTACTAAAGAGCCCCCGCCTGGAATGTGCGTGCATTCCAGGCGGGGGCTGTCGCTAGCGTATGGCGTTGTAAGTTTTTAGGCCTCGTCGACGACCTTGAGACCGCGGGTCTGGTCGATCTCGTTGAGGAGGTTGACGCGACGCTCGTGGCGGCCGCCCTCGAACTCGGCGTCGAGCCACTCGTCGACGATCATCTTAGCGAGCTCGGAGCCAACGACGCGGGCGCCAAAGGCCAGCACGTTGGTGTTATTGTGCATACGGGAGAGCTTGGCGCTGAAGGGCTCGGAGCACACGACGGCGCGTACGCCCTCGACCTTGTTGGCAGCCAGGCTAATCCCGACGCCGGTACCGCAGATCAAGATACCCAGGTCGACGTCACCGTTGGCCACGGCCTTGCCCACCTTGTAACCGGCGATGGGGTAGTCGAAGCTCTCGGAGGTGTCGGTGCCATAGTTCACGACCTCGCAGCCGCGCTCCTTCAGGTGCTCGGAAATGATGTTCTTGAGCTCGACGGCGGCGTGGTCGTTACCGATACCGATCTTCATGAGTGGTTCCTCTCTGGTCCGTGCGGCGGAATTGCTAAAGGTTTTACCGCGTTCGACTGCATGATAGCGCGACTTTTGTGTAAACGCTCGGGCGTTTTTTGGTCAAACGCTTAAGCATGCAACAAGACCTGCTTTTCATGAATGAATGCCGCCAGTTTGTGCTTGAGCGCCGTCCGCCGGAACCGTGGTTGCGGTTTTTGATGCATTGTTATCAAATAAAGGAGCTAACTTTTTTGAGAGTCCAGCCCGTTATGCAAGCAGGAGATACCTATGCCTACCGATTCCATCCGTGATGCCGCGTTTTGCGATGTTTTGAACCGCGAGCTTGTCTGTGCACTCGGCTGCACCGAGCCCATTGCCGTTGCCTATGCAGCGGCGCTGGCGAGCCAGACGCTCGGTTGCGAACCCGATCATATGGATGTTGCCTGCTCGGGTAACATAATCAAGAACGTTAAGAGCGTGACCGTGCCCAACTCGGGCGGTATGCACGGTATTGAGGCCGCGGCCGTGCTGGGCGCCGTGGGCGGTGACGCCAAGAGCGCGCTCGAGGTGCTCGAGAGCGTTAACGATGAAGACCGCGCTCGTGTGGCCGAGCTCCTCGCCGACGCTGGCTACTGCGATGTGTCGCTTGTCGAGGGTGTGCCCAACCTCTACATCAAGGTGACTGCGACGGCCGGGGGCCATACCGCGGTCGTCGAGATTACCGATCACCACACTAATGTCACGTGCCATACGCTCGATGGTATTCCGGTATGCGGCAAGTCGGCGGGGGAGTGCGCCGCCTGCGCCGAGCGCGTGGTGGCCGAGCGTGCGGCAGATAACGCCGATACGCCCATGTCCATTGATTCCATCATCGACTTTATCGAGGACGGTGACATTGAGGGCGCCCGCGCTGCCGTTGAGCGTCAGATTGAGCTGAATGGCGCAATCAGTGCCGAGGGCCTTGCGCACGCTTGGGGCGCCGAGGTGGGTCGTACGCTGCTAGGTGCTCGTGCCGATGACGTCGCCTGCCGTGCCCGTGCCCGTGCGGCCGCCGGGTCCGACGCCCGCATGAACGGTTGCGCGCTGCCGGTCGCCATTGTGTGCGGCTCGGGCAATCAAGGCATTACCTGCGCATTGCCCGTCATGGAGTATGCCGAGTACCTGCGTTGCGACCACGAGCGTCTGGTGCGCGCCGTGATGCTGTCCGATCTTATCGCCGTGCATATCAAGAGCTATATTGGTGCGCTTTCGGCGTTTTGCGGTGCTATTTGCGCCGCGTGCGGCGCCGGCGCTGCGATTACCTGGCTGTGCGGTGGCACGCGCGAGCAGATTGGCGCGACGGTCTCGAATACGCTCGGTAACGTGGGCGGCATCGTGTGCGACGGCGCCAAGGCGAGTTGTGCCGCCAAGATTTCGGCTGCCGTCGATGCGGCGATTCTGGGACATGACATGGCCATGCAGGGGCGTGGCTTCCGTGCCGGCGAGGGTTTGATCCAGGATACCGTCGAGCAGACGATTGCCAGCATGGGCTACGTGGGCCGTGTGGGTATGAAGGACACCGACGTCGAGATCCTCAACATCATGATCGGCAAAACCCAAGTGTGCTAGGACAGTTCGTCGGCTACTTGGTGTTCGTAGAAGGCTTCTACTACGGCGTTAAAGTCGCGGGCGAAGCCTTCCATGGTTCCGCGCCAGGTGACTCGGTTGGGCTTGCCCTGGCCTACATAGGCAGTCTGAATGCCGCAGGCGGGGCTAGGGAAGTCGCGTTTGGGATCGTTGCCCACCATAAGGACCTCGTGCGGTTCGAGCCCCATCACCTGAAGCTGCTCTAGATAGTAGGTGGCATCAGGCTTGCAGCGGGTGGCGTTTCCCATGTGCGTGACGAGCTCAAAGGGGGCGTCGGCCAGGTCGCCCCAACCCATGCGGCACTCGATGGCCCCCTGCGGAAAGCTGGGGTTGGTAAAGAGCGCGCAGCGCAGCCCTGCGTCCTGTACGGCCTGGAGCGCGGCGTGTGCGCCCGGCATGGCATGGGCGTTGATGAGTTCGTCATTCTTGTACGGAAGAACTTCGCGGTCGTAGTAGGTAAACGCCTCGTAGATGAGGGGATCGGAGAGGCAAATCCCGCATCGGCGCTTGACCTCTTCTTGGTAAAACTCAAGATTGGTGCGGTTGTCCGTGCCGCTGCGGCGATTGGCGTTGAGGTCGACCAGGATGGTGCCGAGGCGTGCCATCGTGCCCCCGCGGCTGCGACGTCCGATATCCGCGAGCATCGATGAGACATCCTTAAAATAGCGAAGGATGAACGCATTGAGGTTAATGCTAAGAAGCGTCTCGTCCATATCGAAAACGACTGCTTTGAGCACGCGGGCACCTTTCTCGAAAAATCGTTCCAGAATCGTATGTCTGGGATACTTTACCCCAAAGCAGTATGCTTCACTGCTTATCGTCAACTTGTGGAGACAGTCGTTCACAAGATTGCGAAAAAGTCTCCATACGAGTAAAAAATCGCAGTTCACGCTTGAAATCGAAGTGATTTCCCCGTAATCTATACGGACGTGATTGCATAAGCGTCACATCAGTATCTGTCGGCTCCCGAGTGTTCCTAAACGTTGTGTGCTTGTCGCACCCTTCTGTAGGTCCTAGCAATCGGGGCCCCGTAGTTCGAAAGGGGTCCACCTTTGAGTGAGATTCAGAACTCGTCCATTTTCTCTCTTGACGATGTCAACGAGGAGGAGATGAACAACCTCATCGACGGTACGATTACCGACTTTGATGAGGGCGATCTCGTTAACGGCACTGTCGTTAAGATCGAGCATGACGAGGTGCTCGTTGACATCGGATTTAAGTCCGAGGGCGTTATCCCGGTCCGCGAGCTGTCCATCCGCAAGGACGCTAACCCTGCAGACATCGTTGCACTCGGTGATCCCATCGAGGCCCTCGTTCTCCAGAAGGAGGACAAGGACGGTCGTCTGGTCCTGTCCAAGAAGCGTGCCGAGTACGAGCGTGCTTGGAACCGCATCGAGGAGAAGTTCAACTCCGGCGAGAACGTCGAGGGCGAGGTTATCGAGGTTGTCAAGGGCGGCCTGATCCTCGACATCGGCCTGCGTGGCTTCCTGCCCGCTTCCCTCGTCGACCTCCGTCGCGTCAAGGACCTCACCTCCTACATGGGCACCCGCATCGAGGCCCGCGTCATCGAGATGGACCGCAACCGCAACAACGTCGTCCTCTCCCGTCGCGTCGTGCTCGAGGAGTCCCGTAAGGCCGAGCGCTCCGAGATCCTGTCCAAGCTCAAGTCTGGCATGCGTCTCCAGGGCACCGTTTCCTCCATCGTCGACTTCGGCGCCTTCGTCGACCTCGGCGGTATCGACGGCCTCATCCACATCTCCGAGCTCTCTTGGAACCACGTCAACCATCCTTCCGAGGTTGTCAAGGTCGGCCAGGAGGTTGAGGTCGAGGTTCTCGACGTCGATCTCAACCGCGAGCGCATCTCCCTGGGTCTCAAGCAGACCACCGAGGATCCGTGGCGCGCACTGGTCAAGAAGTACCCCGTCGGCGCTATCGTCGAGGGCACGGTGACCAAGCTTGTCCCGTTCGGCGCTTTCGTCGACCTGGGCGAGGGCATCGAGGGTCTGGTGCACATCTCCGAGATGGCTAACAAGCACGTCGACCAGCCTTCTCAGGTCACTCACGTGGGCGACAAGGTTCAGGTCAAGGTCATGGAGATCGACCTCGACCGTCGTCGTATCTCTCTGTCCATGAAGTCTGCTGCTGAGACTCTGGGCGTCGAGATCGAGGTTACCCCGCTGCCTTCCGAGAAGAAGGACGAGGAGACCGACGCCGAGTAAATCGGTTTGACGATCACTTGTTTTAAGGGATCCGTCCGTAATGGACGGGTCCCTTTTTGCATTTGCTGCTGAGGTGCGCGATGTCGTCCGCGCGCAATGCTGTCCGGGCTGTCCACAGGCTATTAGGTTTTCGGTGCATGAAAAAATGCCGACATCCCGCCTCGGGGAGGAGGCGGGAACGCACCGAGTAGACGGAGGGGTGCGGAGCGCGGTCGCGTCTCGACTGACGACGTTGCCCATCGACGTGATTATTGTAGCGCATGGGTGGTTCTTGGTTTATCGTGCGAGCGCTTGTGTTGTGCCGTTGCCTGCGGCAACGGTGTGCTACACTCTTGCACAGCTGAGTGGGCCAGACGGTCGCGCGATGTGCTGCTTGCAGCACGCGTGAGGAAAGTCCGGGCTCCAGAGGGCGGGATGCCGGCTAACGGCCGGGCGGAGTGATCCGACGGAAAGCGCCGCAGAAAAGAAGACTCCCACCTGCGCCGCAAGGCGTAAAGGGAAAAGCTGAAACGGTGGTGTAAGAGACCACCAGCGTCGTGGCAACACGGCGGCTTGGCAAGCCCCATCCGGAGCAAGCGCGAATAGGAACGCCATGGGCCGGCCCGGTCCGCGTTCGGGTAGCGTGCGTGGAGCTGCACGGTAACGTGCAGACAAGATAAATGACCGTTCACGACAGAACCCGGCTTATAGGCCCACTTAGCAACTTTGTTGACGCTGCGAACCCGTCAGCGCGGCAATCTGTCTTTCAAGCCTTCGGGCATGACCATAAGGTCAATGCCCTCGCCTTTCAAGGCACCTTGCTCACGCTGACGGGTTCTCGCTTTCGTTGACGGAATCATTGGCGGTTCCGTTCTTAGCGTTTCGCTGCCTTTGCCTGGTCATCGGCGTCGCCGTTCTTTTTACCGGGGTTATCGGTACGGCCTTTGCCGTATTATTGAGGCTGTTTGTTGCTGCGCTTTGGTTTGTTGAGGGGCTTTGTTGGACAGCTATTTTACTCTGCAATCGAATATTGAGGCTTCGGGCGAGTTTGTGGAACGCAAGAGCCGGTTTATTGCCCAGCTGGTCCATATTGAGTCCGAGGATGAGGCGAATGCCTTTATTGAGATGGTTCGCAAGCGTCATTATGACGCTCGACACAATGTTCCCGCGTGGATTTTGGTCGATGGACGCGAGCGCCAGAGCGATGATGGTGAACCGAGCCGCACGAGTGGTATGCCGACGCTCGAGGTGCTGCGCGGTGCGGGGCTCAAAAATGTTTGCTGCGTAGTAACGCGCTATTTTGGTGGCACGCTGTTGGGGCCTGGTGGTTTGGTGCGCGCCTATACCGCGGCGACGCAGGCGGCGGTGGCCGCGGCTCAGGAGGCCGGGCGGATCGTCGAGATGACGAGCGTCGTGCCGGTTGATGTGCATGTGGCCTATCCACAGTATGAGCAGGTGCTTCGCTTGGCGCAGGATTCGGGTGCCAAGGTTTCGGATACCGATTACGCGGATGCTGTGATACTTCACTTGGTGTTTAAAGCTGGGGAGCAAGAGCCGTTTTGCGCTAAGATGCGCGAGCTTATGGCGGGGCGCGAGGAGATTGAGGTCAGCGCTCCCGTGTTTGCTGAGTTCTAACGACGACGGCCGGCGTGCATTTGGATGAATCCCAAGCGCGCCGGCCGTCGTTTTATGTTGCTGCCGTTTACTCGGCGAGCTGCTTTAGCACATCGCAGGCGATCTCGACGGCATCGTCGATGCAGCCGGGGCAGCTGCGGAGCGGACCCTTGTCCGATCCGATGCCCTTGAGCGTGCCGCAGACGGTCGTCGTGTTCTTCTCGCCAAAACGCTTGGCGATTTCGCGCGACAGCTTGTAGGTCTGGCCCTTGGTCTTGGGGTTCTCCATGCCGTCACTCATTACAAAGCCCATGATGGCCACGGCACCCGAGATGGCGCCGCAGGTTTCGGTCATGCCGCCCATGCCGGCGCCAAAGCCCTCGGTGAGGGTAAAGGCGACCTGGGGGTCGAGCCCGACGGCGGGCGCGAGCGTGCAGGCGACGGCCTGCGCGCAGTTAAAGCCGCGGGCGTGGTACTCGGCAGCCTGAGCCTGACAGGCGGTGATGTCGAGCTGGGCTGTATCGATTCGCTTCATCGGTGTCTCCTTGATTACGGTGTACCCGCCTATGGTACCCTTGCCCGTGCATGTAATCATTGAGAGCTTCACGTATGCCTCATTTATATCCATCGAACAAATGCCTAAGGCTGAGACGAATGCCTCTGATTCATTTGTCACATAACCTACCTTGGGGATGGGTTGAGAGGGGTGCGGGGTAGCGGTATCGTGAACCGAATAAAAACAAAACCCAAGTAAGGGAGTTGGATATGAGCGAGCAGACCATCGGAACTACATGTGTTCAGGGCGGCTATCATCCGGGCGATGCGGAGCCGCGCCAGGTGCCCATCTACCAGTCCACCACGTGGAAGTACGACACGTCCGAGCACATGGGCAAGCTGTTTGACCTGGAGGAGTCGGGCTACTTCTACAGCCGCCTGCAGAACCCCACGTGCGATCTGGTCGCTGCCAAGATCTGCGAGATGGAGGGTGGTACCGCGGCGATGCTCACGAGCTCGGGCATGGCTGCGAACTTCCTCGCGATCTTTAACGTTGCCGGTGCCGGCGATCACGTGGTCGCAAGCTCTGCCATCTACGGCGGTACCTACAACCTGCTCGCCCACACCATGGGTCGTATGGGCGTCACCTGCACCTTTGTTGCCCCCGACTGCACCGATGAGGAGCTCGAGGCCGCCTTTAAGCCCAACACCAAGCTCGTCTTTGGCGAGACGATCGCCAACCCTGCCCTTGCCGTGCTCGATATCGAGCGTTTTGCCAAGGCCGCGCATGACCACGGCGTGCCGCTGATGGTCGACAACACCTTCCCGACGCCTGTGATGTGCCGTCCCTTTGAGTGGGGCGCCGACATCGTCACGCACTCCACCACCAAGTACATGGATGGCCATGCAGCCTACCTGGGTGGCGTGATTGTCGACCACGGCCAGTTTGACTGGATGGCCCATGCGGACAAGTTCCCGGGTCTCACCACGCCCGACGAGAGCTACCACGGCGTGACGTATGCCGAGAAGTTCGGTCGCGAGGGTGCCTTCATTACCAAGGCCACCGCGCAACTCATGCGCGATCTTGGCCCCATGCAGAACCCGCAGGCGGCGTTCTTCTTGAACAGCTCACTCGAGAGCCTGCATGTGCGTATGCCGCGTCATTGTGAGAACGGCCTGGTCGTTGCCAAGTTCCTGCAGAGTCATCCCAAGGTGCGCTTCGTGAGCTATCCGGGCCTGGAGGGCGATAAGTACTATGACCTGGCTCAGAAGTACATGCCCAACGGCACATGCGGCGTCGTGAGCTTTGGCTTTAACGGTGGTCGCGCGGCGGCCGAGACCTTTATGAAGAGCCTCAAGCTCGCCCAGATCGCCACGCATGTGGCCGACGCCCGCACTTGCTGCCTGCATCCCGCTAACGCCACGCACCGCCAGATGAACGATGAGGAGCTCATCGCCTGTGGCATTTCCGCCGACATGGTACGCCTGTCGTGCGGCCTCGAGGACACGGCCGATCTGATTGCCGACCTTGAGCAGGCGCTCGAGCAGTGCTAGGCTAGCTCCGTACAAGGTGCCGATGCTGGCAGAAAGCTTCGGTGACTTTTCGTTCCGATTCCGTAGGCGGGACCCCAATCGCGACTGTTTGCAGGCGATCGGGGTCCCGTTTTTTGCATTGCGCCACTCGAAAGGATGGATATGGAGAAAACCGCAGAGCAGCTGCGCCGCGAGCACATTGCCCTAGAGGGCGACACCCATGGCAAGAACAAATGGGCGATTCTGTTTACCGTGCTCATCATGACGTTTATGTCGTGTCTGGATTCGACCGTCGTGACCGTGGCGTTGCCCGTGATGCAAAAGGAGCTGGGCGTGGGCCTCGACCGCATTCAGCTGGTGAGCTCGGTGTACCTGCTTGCGACGTGCGTGGCTATGCTGCCGTTTGGCCGCCTGGGTGACGTGCGCGGCAAGGTGGGCGTGTTCCAGCTGGGCGTCATCGTCTTTACGGTCGGCTCGCTGCTTTGCGGCCTTTCGAGTTCGCTCGAAGTTCTTATTCTGGCACGCATTGTGCAGGGCGTCGGCTGCGCAGCGGCCATGGCCAACAACATGGGTATCATCACCGAGTCGTTTCCGGCGCGCGAGCGCGGTCGTGCCATGGGTATTCTCGCGACTTTCGTGGCCCTCGGCATGATGTGTGGCCCCGTGCTGGGTGGCGTGCTGGTGGCAAGCTTTCCCTGGGAGAGCATCTTCCTCATCAACCTGCCCATTGGCGTCATCTCGTTTATCGTGGGGCTCTCCACGCTGCCGCATGTTAAGCCGGAGGCCGGCGAGCGCCCCATGTCCCTGATTGAGGCTGCTCGTCGCTGCTTTGCAAATTCGGCCTTCACCATCAACCTTGCTTGCATGCTCATCGTGTTCGTTGGTATTGGCGCATCCGAGTTTATCCTGCCGTTCTATTTTCAGGACGCTCACGGCTTTGGTTCCGACATCTCTGGACTACTCTTTTTGGCGCTGCCGATGGTGAATGCCTTTATCGGCCCGCTTTCGGGTACGGTTTCGGACCGCGTTGGCTGCGAGGGCCCCACGGCGGTGGGCCTGGGTGTGTACGTGTGCGGTCTCTTTGCGGTAAGTACGCTCGACGAGCACTCTTCCATCCCTGTGATCGTGTGCTGTGTCGCGTTTATGTCGTGCGGAACGTCGATTTTTCAGAGCCCCAATAACTCACTGTACATGGGCTCGGCTCCGCGCGAAGCGCTCGGCTTTGCTGGCAGCCTGGGTAGCCTGGCGCGCTATGCGGGTATGGCAGTGGGCATTACGGTGGCGTCGAATATCCTGTATGGGCAGATGAGCGTGGCGATGGGCGAGGCCGTGACCAGTTTCGTTGCAGGCCGTCCGGATGTATTCCTATTCGGTTTTCGCTCGGTGTTCTACGTGCTTATGGCTGTGGCCGCTGTGGGTTTTGCGCTCGCCATGGTGCGTTTGGTGAGGATGCGCGCCCGCCATTAGCGTGTTAGGAGGCTGCCTGCCACGTATTCGCGCCGTCTCAAAAAAACTGGTTTGTGGTGCGATGCGGCTTGTGGGACGGGCGGGGGTCGGTCCGTGGTAGACTATCGAACAACGTTTATTAATCGCGCGGTATCGTTGCCGCGAGAAGGGGTTGCGCCATGCAGGAGCTTGAGGATCGTATTCGCCATGACGGCATCGTAAAGGCCGGTAACGTCCTTAAGGTTGATGCCTTCCTCAACCACCAATGCGACGTTGAGCTGTTCGACCACATGGGCGCCGAGTGGGCCCGTCTGTTCAAGGATGTCGAGATCAACAAGATCCTGACGATCGAGGCTTCTGGCATTGGTATGGCTTGCATCGCGGCTCAGCATTTTGGCGGCGTGCCGGTGGTCTTTGCCAAGAAGGCACAGTCCATCAACCTCGACGGCGAGCAGTACGCCACGACCATCTACTCCTTTACCAAGCAGAAGGAGTACCCGGTCATCGTTGGCAAGCGTTTCCTGTCTGAGGGCGACAAGGTTCTGATCATCGACGACTTCTTGGCCAACGGCTGCGCGCTCGAGGGTCTTATCAAGATCTGCGAGGCTGCGGGTGCCGAGGTGTCCGGTATTGGCATTGCGGTGGAGAAGGGCTTCCAGGGCGGCGGCGATAAGCTCCGCGAGCGCGGCTTTCGCGTCGAGAGCCTGGCCCGTATCGCCGATATGGACTGCGAGACCGGCGAGATCACCTTCGCCTAAGCGCGCAACACAAGCGATTGGTATGCGATGTGACAAAGGGACTGTCCCTTTGTCACATTTTTTGTATGAGGGGAGGTGTTGATATGGATGAGAACAAGATGGGATGGCGCGAGTATGCGCGCTATGCCGAGATGTCGGCCGAGGAGTTGGCGCGCGATTGCGAGGTGCAGGTGTTTCGCGCGACGGGTCCGGGCGGGCAGGGCGTGAACACGACGGACTCGGCGGTGCGCATGAAGCATATCCCTTCGGGAATTACCGTGACGGCGCGCGAGAGCCGCAGTCAGTTCCAAAACCGTAGTAGCTGCCTGCGTAAGCTGCGCGCTGAGCTTGAGCGTCGCGGGCGTCCACCGCGCCGACGCGTAAAGACCAAGGTGCCTCAGCGCTCGCGCCAGCGGAGGCTCAATGACAAGCACTTCAACGCGATTAAAAAGGCCAACCGTCGCAAGCCGGGGAGCGACGAGTAGCCGATTGTTTCGCTGGTCTTGCTAGCGGGTGGGGTGCCAGACCTGGAGGGCGCCGGCGAGGATGTCGACCTCAATGCGCGAGGCGACAACGGGCTCGCCGTCGGCCTGGATGGGGTAGTCGGGCTCCTCAAAGGTGAGCTCGGCATGGCGACAGCGGCGCATGCGAATCGGTGGCAACTTGGTATGGTGGCCGTCCTTGGCCGAAAGGAACATTGGCAGGGCTACCGCGCGAGGGACGGGACCGCAGGCGTAGCAGACGTCGAGCATGCCGTCGCAGGGGTCGGCATCGGGGCAGATGCGATAGCCCGAGCCATAGGTGGGGCCCAGCTGAATTGCCATGATGACCGCCCTCACGCGCTCGGCGGGCGCGCCGTCAAAGCTGACTGTCATGGGGTAGTTGCGATAGCGTAGGCCAAACTGCTCAAGTCCTGAGAGGGTGTAGAGCGGCGCGCCCGTCAGGCCGGTCTTTTTGCGCAGCTCGGTGGTGCCAAGGCCGATGGCGGCATCGATGCCGACCGAAAGCGTCTGGTCGTAGTACTCTACGGTAGCCTCGCCGCTGCCGCTCGCGGGGCTCCACGAGCGAATGCGCCCGATGTCCTGACGCTGCAGCTCGCAGGTGAGCAGCGCGCCAAAATCCTTGCCGGAGAAATCGTCGATGCCGAGCGTCTGGGCAAAATCGTTGCCGGAGCCCACGGGCAGGACGGCAAGGGCGGGGCGGGCGTCCTCCTTTTGCGTCATAAGCCCGTTGACGACCTCGTGAATCACGCCGTCGCCGCCAAGGGCGATAACGGTGCGATAACCCTGTGCCTGTGCGGCCAGCTCCTTGGCGTGTCCCATACGCTCGGTCAACACCAGGTCAAACTGGGATGCGCGTGCAGTCATGTCCAAAAAGCGTTGCAGGCGCTCGGCAACTTCGCGTGCCGCACCCGACTGGGCGGCTGGGTTGGCGATGATGAGCGTGCGACCAAAATCAGTTGCGTGCATGGGGCGACTCCCGGCGTATGACGTGACGGTGCGGTCGCGCTCGGGTCGAATTGCTCCCGATTGTGGCTGCACGGCGAATACTAACGTCTACTCTATCAGGTCGTTGTGGCGCTCGATAGCCTCTGCCACCGTGCCGCCCTCGTCCACAATAAGCGAACGGCGTTTAGGCGAGACAATGCGCTGGGCGGGGTACACGCCGCGGTGTCCGCCGGCGAGATAGCTGATAAACGCCACGATCACGAAGAAGCCGGCGGCCGTGCCGTGGAACAGGTCGATGGCCATCATGCAGGTGGTGATGGGCACGTTGAGGCCGGCGCAGAACACGCCGAGCATGCCGAGAGCCGCCAGAAAACTGGGGTCAAGCCCGGTAAGGCAACCGATCCAGCCACCGAGTGCCGCACCGATGCCAAACAGGGGCGTGACCTCGCCGCCTTGGAAGCCCGCGCCCAGGGTAAGCGCTGTGACGACCAACTTGATGGCTGCGTCCGCCAGGGTGGTGTTGCCTGCAAATCCGGCGCCGGAAAGCCACGTGGAAAGGCCGGCGTAGTCCCAGGCGTCAAGGAGGGCATAGGCGGCCAAAACCACGAGTGCGCCTATGAGTGCGCGAACGAGGTAATTGGCGATAAAGCGACCGTACAGGCTTTTGACGGTTCGAACCGACCAGGCAAAGAGGCGTGCCGTCAGGCCGAAGATAATGGCGCTGATAACAACGATGACAACCGTCCGTGGTGTCATGTTGGGAACGCTGGCGATGACATTCGCCTCGTACTCGGTTCCCAAGGCAAGCGACGTAAAGTAGCCGGTAAACGAGGCGACCAGGCAGTAGATGCCCGCGGTGTAGTCGATCTTGCCGATAAAGCACATCTCCATGCCAAAGAAAGCTCCAGCAAGGGGCGAACCGAATACGGCGCCAAAGGCCGACGAGATGCCGGCGAGCATGAGGTCGTGGTGGTCATGCTTTTTGAGGTGGGCGAGGCTCGAGATGTTGCTGGCGATGGTGCCGCCAATCTGCACCGCAGCTCCCTCGCGACCGGCCGACCCGCCTGTTAGGTGCGTGAGCGTGGAGCAGACGAAGGTGAGAACGGCCATGCGCATATGGATGAGGCGTGTGCCCAGAGCGGAGTCGATGACCAGGTTGTTACCGCGTTTGGCGGCAAGGCCGTGGTTTTTGTACACCCATGCGGTGGCAACGCCCACAACGGGAAGCAAGGCGTAGACCCATGCATGGTGCTCGCGATAGTCGGTCGCGATATTCAGCGAGGTCAAAAACGCCCAGGCGGCAACGCCCATGGCGAGCGAGACGATGACGACGAGTGTGAGCAACTTGGCGCTCGCGAGTAGGTTGCGGGCGTTGCGGCGCGTGTCGGCGGCCAAGAGATGCTCGGAGCGGGTGAGCTGATGCCTGCCGGCCATGATGACGTCGTTCAGGGAGAAAAAGCCGCCGTCGTCGAGCGACTGAGAATGATCCTGCGCTTCGTTTGCGCTTTCGGGTTTGTCGGTAAAAGTCATACGTTCCTCTTTTGGGTTGCAACACGAGCATTATAAAACGCGGTAAACGCGACGAGCCGGTGGGTTGGTTTTGGTTTTGTTTCGCGGCTTGCGGCCGACAGATGTATTTGCGGGTACAGGCCAAGTCGCGGTCGCGCGTCGAGGGATTATACTGAGAGAAACATAAAGAATCGGCGCTTTTGTTGCGCGCCGCAGCATGCTAGAGGTGTATATGGCTGAGAAACTCATTCCGTTGGAGGACGCGCAGGCGATCGTCTTGTCGCACGTGAATCGCACCGAAGTCGTCGAGATTCCCGTGTGGCAGGCCGCCGGTCTTCCCTTGGCAGAGGATGCGGTGGCCGATATCGACATCTCGCCGTTTGCCAACAGCGCTATGGACGGATATGCCGTGCGCTCGGCGGACTTGGCGCAGGCATCTGGCGAGGCGCCGGTGACGCTCGACGTTATCGGACACGAGGCTGCGGGCCATGTGTTTGAGGGCACAATCGGCGCGGGCGAGACGGTCCGCATCATGACGGGCGCGCCGGTACCCGAAGGTGCCGATGCCGTGGTGAAGTATGAGATCGTCGATGTGCTCGTCGGTGACGGCAACGAGGGTTCGCGTATGAGGTTCTCGGCGCCTGCCAAAGTAGGGGAGAACGTTCGCTCTGCCGCCGAGGAGGCCCATGCCGGCGATGTTGTGATGCACGCCGGCGAGGTCGTGGCTCCGGCGGGCGCCGGCTTGTTGGCGAGCGCCGGGTATGCGAGCGTGAAGGTGCATGCCGCGCCGCGTGTGGGCATTATCTCGCTGGGCACGGAGCTGGTCGCGCCGGGTGAGCTGCCGGCGCGCGGGCAGATTCGCGACTCCAACTCGTCGGCGTTGATGGCCGAAGCGCTCGATGCAGGAGCCGAGCCCGTGTTCTACGGCATTGCGCCCGATGATGAGCAGGCGATTGCCGAGCTGGTGCATCGCGCCATGCTGGAGTGCGATTTTGTCATTACGAGCGGTGGCGCCTCGGCAGGCGACTACGACTACGTGACGGCGCTCGTCCGGCGCGAGGGCGAGGTGCTGTTCGATCGTATCTCGATGCGTCCGGGCAAGGCCATCACGTTTGGCTTGCTTGGGGGTAAGCCTTACCTGGGACTTTCAGGCAATCCGGCCGCGGCGTATGTAGGCTTTGAGATGCTTGCCCGCCCGGCGATTCGCAAGATGCGCGGCTTTGCCGAGGGCGTGCGTCCCGTGCAGCAGGCGACGCTCACGCACGGCGTGAAAAAGCGACAGCATCGCCGCTTCTTCGATCGCGCCACGGTTTTGCGTGACCCCGAGACCGGTGAGCTGTTGGTGACCGAGGCTAAGACGCAGAATTCGGCGCTGCTTGGAACGATGCAGCGTGCGAACTGCCTGTTGCGTGTTGACGAAGGACCGTGCGACCTCAAGGTGGGCGATGTCGTGGACGTTGTTCGCGTCGACCTGCCCGAGGGCGCCGTGTTGTAGGAGGAATGCTATGGAGCTGAAGATATCGATCGTGACGTGCTCGGATACGCGCGATCTTGCCCAGGACGAGGCTGGAGCCGCACTCGAGGAACTTATCGAGGCGCAGGGCTGGATGGTCGCCTCGCATGTGGTCGTGCGCGACGACGTCAGCGAGATCGGTGATGCCATTGTGGAAGCCGCCGATGAGTGCCACGCCAATGTCGTGCTCACCTGCGGCGGCACGGGGCTTTCGATGCGTGATGTGACGCCCGAGGCGACGCGTGCCGTCTGCGACCGCGACGTGCCGGGTATTGCGGAGGCGATCCGTGCGTACTCCATGACCAAGACGCGCCGCGCTATGCTCTCGCGCGCTATTTGTATGCAACGAGGTCATACACTTGTCGTTAACTTTCCCGGTTCTACGAAGGCCGCCCGCGAAAGCTGGGAGGCCATAGCGGACCAGCTGGAGCATGCGGCTCAGATGACAGCGGGCGGCGGACATACCAACTAAGCGGTTTACCTGCGGCGGAGCGACCTGAACGGCTGCTCCGCCTTTTATTTGCGCCCAAGGGGACGGCATTCTGTAGGCATGCTTGAAACTATATTCTCAGACGAGAATAATTTCTCATAATCATTATTCGCATCGAAGTATAATCTAATTACAGAATAAAGCCCGCGGTGGGGTACCCGGGCGCAAGGTCCGAAAGGGTTGAACATGTTCGATATGGTTTCTCGCCGCGGATTCGTCTCACTCTCCGCTGTCGCCGCTGCCGGCCTTGGCCTTGCCGGCTGCTCCGGAAACAAGGAGCCTGAGTCGACCGGTTCCGATGCCGGCTCCGCCAAGATTTCGTCCAAGAAGGCTGTCGAGCTGCAGGTCTTTGCCGCCAACTCGCTCGAGAAGGCTCTGCCCGAGGTTCAGAAGCTCTACACCGACCAGACCGGCACCGCCTTTGCCGACACGCAGTTTAAGGCTTCTGGCGACCTCGTTGAGCAGATGCGTGCTGGCGCCACGGTCGACGTGCTCATCACCGCCTCCAAGGGCACCATGGACGACGCCGAGGCCGCCGAGCTCGTCGACACCGACACTCGTGAGGACATGTTCGTCAACGACCTCGTGATCATTCGCGCCGAGGGCTCCGACACCAAGGTCGAGGCCATCGCCGACGTCGCGAATCTGGACGGCAAGATCGCCATCGGCGACGCCAAGACCGTTCCTGCCGGCAAGTACGCCAACCAGGCGCTGGCTTCTGTGGGCCTCTACACCGGTACCGAGGGTGACGACGGCGGGTACGCACCCGAGATCGCCGACAAGGTCGCACTGGCCGACAAAGTTGGTACCGCTGCGTCTTACGTCTCTACGGGCGACTGCGTGGCCGGTTTTGTCTACAGCTCCGATATCTTCCGCTATGACGGCATCGAGGAGGCCTTCGTGTGCCCCGAGGATTCGCACAAGCCCATCGTGTACCCGGGCGCCGTTGCCGAGAGCTCCGAGCACGCCGACGAGGCCAAGGCGTTTATCGACTTCTGTCTGACCAACAAGAAGGCTCAGAAGATTTGGGCTAAGTACGGCTTTGAGCTTTCCGCGTAGTGCGGCTTGGCGCGATAATTCCATCGTTTTGTGTTTCACTCCGTCCTTCTATTCGCTTGGAGCTTTTCGTGCTTAATAGATTCCGCATGCTTGTCGCCTGTGCTTTGACCTTCGCGCTTTGCTGGGTGCCGGGATTTGCGTTTGCTGGGGTCGCTGAGGACGGGGCCCAGGTTGCTGCGACCGCTCATGGGCTTTCCTATGGGATCGAGGGTTTTGAGCGGTTGGCCAAGGGGACCGCTCGTGCTATGGAGGGCCAGCCCGAGGGCTACCGGTTTCCCGTTGACGAGGATGTGGACCTTGTAGTGGCGCCTGCTGCCGATCGCGTTGTGGTGTGGATATCGCCCAAGGCGGCCGAGAAGTATGGATTGGATCCGCAGGACAACGAGTGCGTATCGGGTCTCAAGGCCCTCGTCTGTGAGCTCGACAGCGCAAACTCCATGGGAGGTGCGCAGCTAGGGGACGTTGATCTTCCTTGGTATGTTACGGCGGAAACAACGTTTGATGCCGGCGGGTATACCTATGGCTTTGACGAGCGCGGTGCGGATGGGGACCGCTATGTGGTGATTGCATCGGCCTCGGGTGATGCCAAGGGCGGCGCGCGTTGGCTTGATAGCGCTCAAATGGTAGAAGCATCGTCTGTCGTATTGCGGGATGAGCAGGGCCCCTTGACCTCTCTGGCTTCCTTTTTGGGCGACATCGACTATCGCCCGTTTTGGGTGTCCATTAAAACGAGTGGCCTTGCCCTGGTGATTGCCTTTGCGCTGGGCCTGTTTGCCGCGTGGAAGACTATGGGTACCTCGAGTCGCATCAAGGGCCTGCTCGATTCAGTCTTTACGATTCCTATGGTGCTGCCGCCCACGGTCTGCGGCTTTCTGCTCCTCATGCTGTTTGGCCGCTCGACCGGGGTGGGCCAGTGGCTCATCGCGCACGGCATCTCGATCGTCTTTACCTGGCCCGCGGCGGTCATTTCGGCCGTCGTTGTGTCGTTTCCGCTGGTCTACCGCACGGCGCTCGGAGCCTTTGAGAGCCTTGACACGCAGATGCTCGATGCCGCGCGAACCCTGGGATGGTCCGAGCGTCGCATCTTTACCAAGCTTATGATGCCGCTTGGCTGGCCCTCGATTGCCGCCGGCGCGGTGCTTGCCTTCGCGCGTGCCATGGGCGAGTTTGGCTGCACCCTGTTCTTTGCGGGCAACTACGCCGGCATTACCCAGACCATCCCCATCGCCATCTACTTTGAGTGGATGGGCGGCAACACGTCGGTGGCCCTCTTTTGGGTCGTGGTCGTAATTGCGTTCAGCTTCCTGGTCATTCTGTTCATCAACATGTATACGGCGCATTCGCAAAAGTATCGCGAGCGTGGTCTCTCCCGTGCAGAGCGCAAACAGGCCAAAGATCTCGCCGGACAGGGCGATTCGCTCGACCCGGCGGGCGGCGATGCCTTGCGTATCGATCGCGAGGCGCTGGCCGAGCTTATGCGCGATGACGCCGTCTCGAAGGGAGGTCGATAGACCATGTCGCTTGTCCTGGATATCAAAAAGCGCTATCCCGGCTTTACCCTCGACATTCAGCTCGATGCCGGCGAGGAGCGTGTGGCGCTGCTGGGCGCCTCGGGTTGCGGCAAGAGCTGCACGCTGCGCTGCATTGCCGGCGTGGAGGCACCCGACGAGGGCAAGATCGTCGTCAACGGCGTGACCTTTTTTGACTCTGCGACGGGCATCAACCTTTCGCCCCAGGAGCGAAAATGCGCCCTGATGTTTCAAAGCTATCAGCTGTTTCCAAACATGACGGTGGCCGATAACGTATGTGCCGGCGTTGAGGGTGCAGGCGACGCCGCAGCGCGCAGACAACTTGCCGAGCGCTACTTGGGTATCTTTGGACTGGCCGACTTTGCCGACCGTTATCCCGCGCGCCTCTCGGGCGGCCAGCAGCAGCGTGTGGCGCTTGCTCGCATGGTGGCGGCACACCCGGGCATTTTTATGTTCGACGAGCCCATGAGCGCGCTCGACGCGTATCTCAAGAGCGCGCTTGAGCAGAACATGCTCGACCTGTTCGACGTCTGTAACCGTACCGTGCTCTACGTGAGCCACGATATTGACGAGGCATGCCGCCTGTGCGAGCGCATTTGCGTGATGCATAACGGGCATGTGGAGGAGATCGGCTCCGTCGAGGACGTGGTCCGCCGGCCGCAAACCTTGGCTGCGCTGCGCCTGACGGGCTGCAAGAATACGAGCCGCGCGCGTAAGATCGGCGACGAGGAAGTTGAGGCCCTCGACTGGGGCATGACCTTCAACGTGGGCCGTGAGGTTCCCGATAACGTGGCGTACCTCGGTATTCGTGCGAGCTACTTCCATATGGACAACCGCGCAGAGCGGGGTCGTAACAGCTACGACCTGCATGTGGCTCGCGTGAGCGATTCGCGTTTTGAGCGCTTGGTGCTGTTGGACGTGCCACGTGTCGATGCGCCGACGCGCCTGCAGTGGAAGGTCAACAAAGTGAACGTAGCTGCCGACGGGCTGCCGCAGGCCGACGAGACCCTGCGCATGCACTTCGATGCGAGTAAGATCCACTTGGTTTGTCGATAGCGCCGGGTAATGCCGTCGGGGATATAAGCCTCGGCGGCTTTGTCTTGCCGTTCGCCGAATGAAGGATGACAAACTCTTATCAATCAAGATAATTATTTATTAAACGACGGCACACGAGGCTGTCGTACGAATGTCAACGGTGTTCGCAGGGGCGATGACCGTTGATATAGTTGACCTCGACTGGTTAAGGAGGGTGCGCACATGCCGCAGACGACATACATTCGCCGCGTTGCCGCGCGCGCCCAGCATATGGCTCGGAGTCGCATATGAGCAGGTATGTTCACGGCTCCGGGAGAGACGACGCACAACTAAATCATCGACCGCAAAGCAGGTTCCCTAAAATTCCGGGTTTGAGCACGGCCGGGCAATCGCCGTCCGTCGTGCATCGATACCGCTGTTATCCGTTTTTGGTTCGAGAGGGGAACCGTTATGGCTGAAGCAATCGAAGAGGTTACGTTGCCCAGAACGTTTGAGGAGTTCAACGAGCAACGCAAGGCGGCGTTTATTCGCGTCAAGGATTATAAGCAGGCGGGTAATCGCCTGGTCGGCTTTTTGTGCAGCTATACGCCGCTCGAGATTATCGATGCCGCGGGCGCCTCGAGCGTGGCTCTGTGTGGTACGTCCGACGAGGTGATTCCCGAGGCCGAGAAGGTGCTGCCGGCAAACCTGTGCCCGCTCATCAAGTCGACCTACGGTTTTGCCTACTCGCAAAAGTGCCCGTTTACGTACTTTAGCGACATGATCATCGGCGAGACCACCTGCGACGGCAAGAAGAAGATGTACGAGCTACTCAACGAGCTCAAGCGCACGCACATTCTGCATCTTCCGCAGGGTCGCGATCGTGCCTACGAGCGTGAAGGCTGGTACGAGGAGTGCCGCCTGCTCAAGGAGGAGCTCGAGGGCTTCTACGGCATCACGATTACCGACGATGACCTGCGCGCTGCCGTCCGTCGTCGCAACCGCTTGCGTGCGGCCCAGCTCGAGATGTTTGCACTGCAGGCCAACCAGCCGGCGGCCATGAGCGGCGTCGACCTGATGAGCACCATGTTTGCCGGTACGTTTAGCTTTGATATCGAGGCCTATACGCAGCAGCTGGAGCAAAAGGTTGCCAAGCTGCGCGAGACCTACGACGCGGGCGAGCGCCCGGTTGCGGCGGATGCCAAGCGCATTCTGATCACTGGCTGCCCAGTGGGTGGCGTAATCAACAAGATCGGTCGCACCATCGAGTCCAACGGCGGTGTGGTCGTGTGCATGGACGATTGCTCGGGCGAGCGCACGGCGGCCATGATGATCGACCCGGAGGCTCCCGATATCCTGCGCGCCATCGCCGACCGCTACCTGGACATCAACTGCTCGGTCATGACGCCCAACGACGGTCGTATGGAAAACACGCTGGCCATGTGCGAGAAGTATCATGTCGATGGCGTGGTAGAGAGCGTGCTACAGGCCTGCCACACCTTTAACGTGGAGAGTGCGCGCATGCAGGAGGCTGTCGAGGGTGCGGGTATTCCGTATATGAAGATCGAGACCGACTACAGCAACGGTGACATGGGCCAGATCGAGACGCGCATCGCTGCCTTTATCGAGACCCTGTAGGACAAATGCGGCAAAGGGATAGCTGCTTTGCCGCATAGAAGGAGGATGCCGTGGTTGGCATTGGTATCGACATAGGCTCGACGGCCGCGAAGGCTGCGGTGGTGGAGACGGACAACGCCATTGCGTGGACCTGCGTCATGCCGACGGGGTATTCGTCGGTCGATGCGGCCGAGCGCCTACGCGGTGAGCTCGCCGCAGCCGGCTATGACGTGACGGGCGACGATGTTCGCGTGATCGCGACTGGCTACGGCCGTGTCGCGGTGCCCTATGCCAACAAGGTGGTGACCGAGATCACCTGCCATGGTGCCGGCGCGGTCCGCCTGTTTGGCGAGCAGGGCACGGTGATCGACGTGGGCGGCCAGGATACCAAGGTCATCCAACTCAAGGGCGGCCGCGTGGCCAAGTTCGCCATGAACGACAAGTGTGCCGCCGGCACGGGGCGCTTTCTGGAGATCATGGCCGACCGCCTAGGCATTTCCCAGCAGCAGATGGCCGACCTGGCGCGTTCCGGCGAGCCCACCAAGATCAGCAGCATGTGCACGGTGTTTGCCGAAAGCGAGGTCATCAGCCTGATCGGTCGCGGTGAGCCGCGCGAGAACATTGCGCGTGGCGTGATCGACAGCGTGGTCTCGCGCGTGGCGACCATGGCCGGGCAGGCCGCGGGTGCCCCGTACTACCTGACCGGTGGCCTGTGCGAGAACGCCTTCGTGGTGGAGCGGTTGGGCGAGCTACTGGGGTCGCCGGTGACCACCTCGCCCCAGGCTCGCTTTGCCGGAGCGATCGGCGCGGCGATTCGCGCACAGGCGCTCGATTAATGCATCGGCCGTGGGCCTGCATTCATGCGTATACTGGGAGGAAATGATTGACCGATGAGAGGAGGTATCGATGGCTGACGATCAGATTAAGCTCACGTCCATGACGGCCGCGAGCGGTTGAGCCGCTAAGTTGGCTCCCGGAGCCCTCGCCCAGGTCCTGGGCGACTTACCCAATGTGCATAACGACAACTTGCTCGTGGGGTTCGATACCTCCGACGATGCGAGCGTCTTCCGCGTAGGGGAGAACCTGGGGCTCGTGCAGTCCATCGACTTCTTCCCACCGATGGTCGATGACCCGTTCCTGTTTGGCCAGATCGCTGCGGCCAACTCGCTGTCGGACATCTACGCCATGGGCGGGCGGCCGAGCCATGCCATGAACCTGCTTTGCATACCCAGTTGCCTGGGCGTTGAAGTTGCCGGTCAGATTCTGGCGGGCGGCGCCGATAAGTGCGTCGAGGCGGGTTGCTCCATCGCGGGCGGCCACACCATCAACGACGACGAGCCCAAGTACGGTCTGTCCGTGAGCGGTTTTGTGCCACTCGACCACATGCTCGCCAACAGCGGCGCACGCGTGGGCGATGTTCTGCTGCTGACCAAGGCGATCGGCTCGGGCATCATCACCACGGCCATTAAGGGCGAGCTCATCGAGCAGGACGAGGCCGCAGCCATGTTTGACTCGATGCGTACCCTCAACGAGGCCCCGATTCGCCTGGCCGAGGGACTCGAGCTTCACGGCTGCACCGACATCACGGGCTTTGGCCTGATCGGGCATGCGTGCGAGATGGCCGAGGGCTCGGGCGTGCAGATTGAACTTGCGTCGGGGGCGGTGCCGCTCTTTGACCAGGTGCTCGATATGGCGCGTCTGGGCATTATTCCTGCCGGTGCCTACCGCAACCAGGACTTCTTTGGCCCGCGCGTGGCTGCCGACGAGGACCTGGAGCCGGGCATGTTGGATGCACTGTACGATCCGCAGACCGCGGGTGGTTTGCTCATCGCGGCGCCTGCTGCCGATGTGGATGAGCTTGCGCGCCGTCTACATGCCGAGGGACGTATCGCCGCCGTCGTCGGGCGCGTGTGCGAGGCGGAGCCGGGCGGTCCTGCCGTTCGCGTTGTTCATTAAGGAAAACCGTTTATGCGACCGTTCGTTGTTCTGGGCGGTCCCTTTTGAAAGGAAAAACTATGTTTACCAAAATTGAAGTTAATGCCATGGGCGATGCCTGCCCGCTGCCCGTCGTCAAGACGCTCAAAGCTCTGAAGCAGCTTGATGGCGAGGGTGCTGTGGTGACCTCGGTCGACAACGAGACCGCCGTCAAGAACATCTCCAAGATGGCGCAGGAGAAAGGTTGCACGGCCTCGGTCGAGAAGGTTTCTGACGCCGAGTGGCACGTGACCGTGGCGACCTCTGGCGCCGTTGCCGTGGCCGATCCAGAGCAGGATGGCGCTGCCTTCTGTGATGCCAGCGCCGGCAAGGGCAAGCTCGTCATTTCCGTCTACACCGACTGCATGGGCCGCGGCGACGACGAGCTGGGCCACAAGCTCATGAAGGCCTTCATCTTTGCCGTGACGCAGCAGGAGGAGCTGCCCGCGACCATGCTGTTCTATAACGGCGGCGCCAAGCTCACCGTTGAGGGCTCGCCGGTGCTCGACGACCTGAAGGGCCTGGCCGAGCAGGGCGTTGAGATCCTTACCTGTGGCACCTGCCTCGATCACTTTGGCATTAAGGACCAGCTTGCGGTGGGCGAGGTCACCAACATGTACGTGATCGTGGAGAAGATGGAGCAGGCCGTGCGCGTCGTGCGCCCGTAGCGTATTGGTTGGAGTTGCCATGAGGGAGAAGCGCCCGGCGCTTGTCATCACGTTTCCCACCACGGCGGCCGTCATGGGCTGCGAGTCCCTGTGCATCGAGCGCGGCCTTCCCGGGCGAACGATTCCCGTGCCCGGGGAGGTCGCTGCCGGCTGTGGTCTGGCGTGGAAGGCGTTGCCTGCCGATGAGGAGCTGCTGCGCGGCGAACTCGCCGCGGCGGGCGTTCCCACCGAGGGCTATACCGTGATTGATATGTGGGAGGTCGTGCGATGATCTACCTGGATAACGCGGCGACGACCATGCACAAGCCGCAGACGGTCATCGATGCCGTGACGCAGGCGATGTGCTCGCTCGGCAATGCCGGGCGCGGCGCCACGTCGGGTGCCCTCGATGCCGCTCGTACGATTCACGGTTGCCGTGCCAAGCTCGCGCGCCTTTTAGGTTGCCCGAGGGCGGACCATGTGTGCTTTACGCCCAACTCTACGGCGGCGCTCAACACCGCCATCTGTGGCGTGGTGCGCCCCGGCGACCGCGTGGTCACGACGGTGCTCGAGCACAACTCCGTGCTGCGTCCGCTCAACCGCCTGGCAGTGGAGCGGGGTGTGACCGTTGAGCATGCGGGCTGTGACGCGAACGGCGTGCTCGACTATGACGAGCTCGAGCGGTTGGTCACGCCCGGTACGCGTGCCGTGGTGGTGACGCACGCTTCCAATGTGACCGGCAACGCGGTCGACGTTTCGCGTGTGGCTGCCATCGCCCATGCGGTCGGCGCGTTGGTGATCGTCGATGCCTCTCAGTCTGCCGGTACGGCGCATATCGATATGCAAGCCATGGGGTTCGACGTCGTGTGCTTTACCGGCCACAAGGGGCTCATGGGACCCCAAGGCACCGGCGGGCTGGCCGTGGCGGAGGGCATTGACGTGGCACCGTGGGCCATGGGCGGCACGGGCGTGCACAGTTTCGATACGCTGCAGCCGCTTGAGTGGCCCACGCGCCTTGAGGCGGGCACGCTCAACGGCCACGGCATCGCGGGCCTTTCTGCCGGCCTCGACTTTATCGAGGCCCAGGGTGGGGTCGAGGCGATTGCTGCCCACGAGCGTGCGCTCGCCGATCGCTTCCTTGCCGGTGTGTGCGAGATTCCGGGGATTAAGCTCTACGGTGCCTTTGACCAGCCGGCGCACTCTGCGATCGTGTCGCTCAACGTGGGTGATATCGACTCTGCCGAGATCTCGGACGCGCTCATGCAAGGGTGGGGGATTGCGACGCGCCCCGGCGCCCATTGCGCTCCGCTCATGCACCGTGCGTTGGGAACCGAGCGCCAGGGCGTGGTTCGGTTCTCGTTTGGGTATTTCAACACGACCGAAGAAGTCGACACGGCTATCGATGCTCTGCGCAATTTAGCCTGCTAAAGCTGCTGGACCGTTTATACTTGCGGGACGGGTATTTTGCCCGTCCCGTTTTTGTTTCGACCCGAAAGGTGTGCCTATGGCTTCATCCGCCCCGCGCGGTCTGCGTTCCGACCATGTCGTTACCGTCGGCATTGCGCTGTTCTCGATGCTCTTTGGCGCCGGTAATCTCATTATTCCGCCGCTGCTGGCGCTGCAGGCAGGTTCTGCCACGCCGGTTGCCATGATCGGCTTTTTGATTGCCGCTATCGGTCTGCCCGTTATGGGATTTATCGCCGTCGCGCTCGCTGGCACGGCCCGAGAGCTGGCCGGGCGTGTGCATCCTAAGTTTGGCGAATTCTTCGTTGCGGCGGTCTACCTGGCCATCGGTCCGTGCCTGGCCATTCCGCGCACAAGCTCTACGGCGTTCGAAATGCTGGTGCCGCTGCTACCCGAGGGCGTTTCGCTCGGCACGGCACGTCTGGTGTTTGCCATCGGGTTCTTCGTCGTCGCGTTTGCGCTCACGCTGCGTCCAGGCGTCATCACGCGTGTGCTCGGCCGCATTACGGGCCCTGCGCTCATTGCGCTCATCGTGCTGGTCGTGGGTGCTGCCGTGATCTCGCCGCTGGGACCGGCTGCCGCGCCGCAGGCCCCTTACGATGCCGGTGCTGCCGTGCAGGGCTTTCTGACTGGCTATCAGACCATGGACCTGCTCGCGTCGCTCGCCTTTGGCATCATCATCGCCGAGACCATCCACGAGCTGGGTGTTACCGATGACAAGCGCGTGGCCTTTGAGATTTCGCGTTCCGGTGTGATCGCCGGCGTGCTCATGGCTATCATCTACTGCGGCTTGGGTCTTGCCGGTATGCAGCTCGGCACCGTGATGCCCGACGCTACCAACGGCGCCGCCATCCTCGCCCGTTCGGCCTCCATGCATTTTGGGCTTGCCGGCACGGTCGTGGTCTTCGCCATCTTCTTCCTTGCCTGCATGAACGTGTGCATCGGCCTCATCAGCTGCTGCTCGCGTTACTTCTGCGAGACGTATGTGGTTAAAGGGGGAGCGGAGGCCTCCGAGGAGGCCATGCGCCGTCCCTTTGCGGTTCTCGCCTTTGTGTTCGCAGCGTTTTCGTGCGTGCTCTCCAACGTGGGTCTCGACGTGATCCTCATGTTCTCGGTGCCTATGCTCAACGCCTTGTATCCCGTTGCCATCGTGCTGGTACTGATGGGCCTGGTGCACGGCTTTTGCGACGCGCATCCGCAGGTGTGGGTCTGGGTTGGCGGTGTGGTTGCCGTGCAGAGTGTGATCACCTCGGTTCGCGACGCGTTCTTTGCTGGCGCGTGGCTGCCGTTCGATGCGTTGCCGCTGGCAGATATCGGTGCCGCGTGGGCGCCGGTTGCCGTGGTGGCATTTGTGATCGGTCTGCTCCATAGTCGTTTTGTTGCACATTCGAGGAGCTAAGGCATCAATGCTTGCACAGGCGGGGAGTCTCCCCTATAATTTCCTTCGCTTTGGGACACGCAAGGTTTAGACCTTAGCTGCTCAACACCTTCGGGACGTGGCGCAGTTTGGTAGCGCGCCTGCTTTGGGAGCAGGATGTCGCAGGTTCAAATCCTGTCGTCCCGACCATATCTTGCGGGCGTAGTTCAATGGTAGAACCCCAGCCTTCCAAGCTGATGACGCGGGTTCGATTCCCGTCGCCCGCTCCATAAGAATTGTTTTAACGGCTTTGGTTTCCTTTGGGGATCAGAGCTGTTTTCGTTTACGCGCCGGGCGACGGGAATCGAACCCGCCAGGGTGCGGAGCTGAGAAAATGCGTGAGCATTTTCCAGCGCAGCACGCAAGGGCCGAAGGCCCGCAGCGAAGCAAATCCTTGGACTTCCCGTCGCCCGCTCCAAGCTATATAATCGCAGGCCAATATGCTAATTTGGCTCGCGTTTATTTTTATACCGTCCGACCTCGCAGGGCAAATGAACCAGGAGCGTTTGTCCCGAATCGTAAGAAAGAAGTGATTTCCATGGCACAGAGTAAGGCAGAATACCCCACCTCCGATTGCCTGGCGCCCGCCGCGATCGAGGCGAAGACCGAGGCCGCAGGCGTTACCAAGGCCAACCTGCCGGTCTCGAAGGCCTTTTTGCTCGCCATGTTCGCCGGCGCGTTCATCGCCTTCGGCGGCCTGTTCTTCACGGTCTTTCTGAGCGATCCCACGCTTTGCTGGGGCGCCCAGCGCTTCGTGGGCGGTCTTGCTTTTTGCCTGGGACTGGTGCTCGTGCTCATTTGCGGCGCGGAACTGTTTACCGGCAACTCGCTTATGGTCTGCGCGCTTAAGAGCAAAAAGATCACGCTCGTCCAGATGCTCAAGGCTTGGGCTATTGTGTGGATCGGCAACTTTGCTGGCGCCCTGTTCGTTGTCTTTTTGATTTACATGGCAGCCATTTACAAACTCAACGGCGAGGCCGTCGCCAACACCATGGTGAGTGTCGCCGCCGGTAAGGTTACGATCGGCGCCGTCACCATCTTCTTCCGCGGCATTCTGTGCAACATCTTTGTGTGCCTGGCCGTATGGATCGGTACCGCCGGCAAGACCGTGGTCGATAAGGTCGTGGGCATTCTGCTGCCCATTGCCGCCTTTGTGGCCTGCGGTTTTGAGCACTGCGTTGCCAACATGTACTTTTTGCCTATGGGCATTTTGATGCACTCCTGCGGCTATGGAGCCGATGTCGCTGGCGCCGATGCCCTCAACGCTGCCGGGTTGGCGCTCAACCTTACGGTCGCCACGCTGGGCAATATCGTGGGTGGCGCCCTGATCGTGGCGCTGGGCTACTGGTTTATCTACGCCAACAGGGAGGCCTAAGGACCCAAGCCATAACCGACCAAAGAGGGACAGGTTTATTTGGCAGGTTTTGGACGAGGCGCTTCGACGTCTTGTCACGAGCTGCCATAATGGACCTGTCTCTTTTGCGTGCGCGCCGGTATTTTTTTGCCCGATGACGATCGCGGGGGACCAGCTTTTTATTGAACATGTCGAAAGGCTTTTCATGAGCGACTGCGAATCCATGTCTGCCGAGGTGCGCGGCCGCCTGCGTTCCATTCCCGCCGTTCACGAGTTGCTTGCCGAGTGGCCGGTCATGAAGGCTGCTGGCGATGCAGGCGACACGATGGTACGCGAGGCGATTGACGCCGAGCTCGATGCCGAGCGCGCGGCGATTCGCTCCGGCGCCCCTGCAAGGAACAAGCGCGAGCTCGCCTTGGCAATTGAGCAGCGGACCCATCGCCTGTCGCTGCCGACCCTGCGCCCTGCCGTCAACGCGACGGGCGTTGTGATTCACACCAATCTGGGCCGCGCTCCGCTCGCTCCCGCGGCGGTGCAGGCGGTGACCGATGTCGCCCGAGGCTACAGCACGCTTGAGTATGACGTCTCAATCTGCGCTCGCGGGGGCCGCAAGGAGCATGCCGCACGCCTGCTGCGCACGCTCACGGGGGCGCAGGACGCCTTGGTTGTCAACAACAATGCCGCCGCGGTGCTGCTGGTGCTTGCCGCGCACGCGGCTGGCAAAGAGGTCATCGTGAGCCGCGGCGAGCTTGTCGAGGTGGGCGGCAGCTTCCGCATCCCCGACATCATGGCGGCTTCGGGTGCCAAGCTTGTCGAGGTTGGCTCTACCAACCGCACACATCTGGACGATTATCGAAGCGCCATTACGCCCAACACGGCGATGATCTTGAAAGTTCATCCTTCTAATTACCGTATCGAGGGCTTCCACGAGGAGGTTTCCGCGGCGGAGCTTTCCGCGCTGGCGCATGAGCACGGGCTGTTGCTGTACGAGGATCAGGGCTCGGGCGCTTTGCTTGCAGACGGGGTGCTCGCCGATGCGGGGGAGAAGCCCGTGTCCGCCTCGCTTTGCGCTGGCGTTGACGTCGTCTCGTGCTCGGGTGACAAGCTGCTCGGCGCCTCGCAGGCAGGCATTATTCTCGGCAGCGCCCAGGCAATCGCCGCCTGTGCCTCGCATCCTCTTATGCGCGCGCTTCGCCCTGGCAAGCTCACGCTTGCGGCGCTCGAGGCCACTTTGCGACTGTATGTGACCGGTCCCGATGCGGCGCATCGGGAGATCCCGGTACTCAACATGCTTTCCGGCGCGCCGGCTCCGCTCGAGCGCCAGGCCAAGCGCCTGCTCGACCGCATGCTGCGCAAGCTTCGCGAGGCTCAGTGCGAGGAGGCCGTGGAGCTGCAGGTTGTCGAGGGCGCCTCTACTCCCGGCGGCGGTTCGCTGCCGACCGTCGAGCTCCCAACTTTTTGCGTTGCCGTTTGCCCCGTCGATGGGCGCCTGTCCGCCGATGGCCTAAAGCGCGCTATGGTACAGGAGCCCGATACGCCGGTCGTGACGCGCGTGCAGCATGGCCAGGTACTTTTTGACGTTCGCACGCTTTTGCACGATACCGACCTTGATCTGTGCGCGTCCGCGTTGGCCGATGCCGTGCGGGCGGGTTTGCATCGATGAGTGCGCGCGAGTTTGTTGAATGTCCCGTTGTCGTTGGAACAGCAGGACACGTCGACCACGGAAAGTCGGCCCTTATCGAGGCGCTGACCGGCAAAAATCCCGACCGTCTGGAGGTCGAGCGACGCCGAGGCATGACTACGGAGCTCGGCTTTGGCGAGCTCGAGCTTCCCAGCGGCAAGCTTGTCGGCCTGGTCGACGTGCCCGGGCATGCGCACTACCTGCGCGCGATGGTACAGGGTGCCACCGGCGTGGACGTTGCGTTGCTGGTGGTTTCTGCCGTCGAGGGCGTGATGCCGCAGACGCGAGAGCACGTGTACGTGTTGGAGCTGTTGGGCGTGAGGCACCTCGTGGTGGCGCTCACGATGCGCGATCTGGCCGATGACGAGACGGCGGAGCTCGCCGAGCTCGACGTGATGGACTTCCTCGGCGATACCGTCTTTGCCGATGCGCCCGTGGTGCCTGTTTCCTCGCGCACGGGCGTGGGCATCGAGGACGTTCGCCTTGCCCTCGATGCCGCCATCGACTCTTTCCTGGCCGATGCCGCATCCCGCCCGGTGCGCCCCGGTCTGGCCCCGCGCCTGCCCATCGACCGCTGCTTCACCATCAAGGGATCCGGGACGGTCGTCACGGGCACGCTTCACGATGCCCCCGTAGCGGTGGGCGACGAGCTCGTCTCATGTCCCGCGGGCGTGCGCTGCCGCGTGCGCGCGATTCAGGTGCATGGTGATACTCCTCGGGCGTTGCCCGGACAGCGCGCGGCGCTCAACATCGTGGGCGACGGTGCGGGCGACCTTCCGCGTGGCGAGGTCCTCTGCGGGTCTGGTGCCGAGGGCTCGACGCTCAGGCTCATCGCCCGCTTCACGTATCTGGGGCGCGAGGGCACCAAGCCCGCGCCCTTCGAGTCCGGTACGCGCGTTCATGTGATGGTGGGCACGGCGGAGGTCCTCGGCCGAATCATGCTCATGGAGGGTGAGGGACACATTGAGGCTGGCGAGACCCGCATCGTGCAGGTCCGTCTGGAGGAGCGCCTTCCCGTGCGATCGGGCGACGGCCTCATTGTGCTCGCGTTCTCGCCGGTGGTGCTTATCGGCGGCGGTCGTGTTCTTCTTTCGCGGTGTCGCCGCTCGCGCGTCCTCTCCGCGGGCGAGTGCGCGCTGCTCGGGGCCCTGGATGCCGACGACCGCGCCGCCGCCGTTGCCGCATGGTTGGGGCTGCAGCGCCTGCCCGTGCCTGCCGCGGCCGCAGTCCGTGCTCTCGATCTTTCGGGTGCCGAGGCGGCTGCGCTCCTGCACGGGGCGGTTTCCTCGGGTGACGCCGTGGCGCTTCGTGCCGAGCGCTCGACCGAGGAGCTCTATGCCGCCCCCGCTGTGCTCGATGCCGCCCTCGCCACGCTCTCCGTCGCGCTGGCCGCCATGCACGGGGCCGCGCCCAAGCAGACGGGTTTCACGCCGGGCGAGGTCGCGCATGCCGCCTGGCCGACAGCGGGCGAAGACATCGCGTCCGCGCTCGTTCTCGAGGGCTGTGCGCGCGGCGTGTGCACCGTCGACGGTGCCGAGGTGTTCGACCCGCACTCTGCCGCTGCGGCGATACGTGTGGTGCGCGAGGCGAGCCAGCGCATCGTGGCCGCCCTCGACGAGGCGGGTCTCGGTGCGGCGACGCTGACCGAGGTGGGTGAGCGTCTGCAGCTCGATCGCGACACCATGACGCGTGCCCTGCGCGAGCTTTCGCTCAACCGCGCGATCGTTAAGATCGAACGCGACGTTGCCTTGTCTGCCGCCGCCGAGGCCCATGCGCGTGAGGTCGTCGCCGCGGCTATCGAGGCCGACGGCGGCGCTGCCACGACGAGCGTGCTGCGCGAGGCCCTAGGCGTGTCACGCAAGCGCGCCATTAGCATCCTGGAACACCTGGATGCGATGCGTTTTACGACGTTCGACAAAGAGGCCGGCGGCCTCAGATCCCTGCGCTAGGGCTCCGAATCGCCGTTCGCCACAAAACCGGCCTATCTACTACGTTTAAGTGACTACCCTCGACCATTTCAAAAACCGCAAAAACAAAACCGCAGGTAGATGACTTGCCGATGTTACGAAAAAGTGGGTATGGCTAACCCTTGCTGGTTAAACGTAGTAGATGGGCCGTTTTCGTGGCGCGACACTGCGCGTTTGGTAAAATACCGCCACGTTTGGGAACGGATGGGCTCCGGTGGGCCCCGCGGTCCTCAAAACCGTTGTGAGGCGTGCAAAACGTCTTGGATGTGTTCGATTCACATACGTTCCCGCCAACGCATCCTGCCAACCACCACAAAGGTGCCTGTCCTCTTTGTGGTGGTATGGACCATGTGGACGAAACAGCTTCGAAACACGCGATTTGTACGTCGGGTGCTCAAAAACGCTTCTACCTGCATCGTAATCAAAACGAAACATCTGCTCGTCGGCTTATGCGAAATTTTCCCGCAACAGTGCGATATTATCCATAAACGATAAAGTTCGCGGCGCATGGGGTGCCGCGATCAACATTTTTCGTTTCCCATCATTGGAGGAAGCATGAGCTACACGCAGAAAGTTCTCGACGAGCTCAAGGCCCGCTATCCCGAGCAGCCTGAGTTCATCCAGGCCGCGACCGAGATCCTCGGCACCATCCAGCCGGCGCTCGACGCCCATCCCGAGTACGAGGAGGCCGCCCTGCTTGAGCGCCTCGTCGAGCCCGAGCGCATCGTTATGTTCCGTGTCCCCTGGGTCGATGACCAGGGCAAGGTTCAGGTCAACCGCGGCTATCGTGTCGAGTTCAACTCTGCCATTGGACCCTACAAGGGCGGCCTGCGCTTTAACCCGACGGTCACCCTGGGCATGCTCAAGTTCCTGGGCCTGGAGCAGATCCTCAAGAACAGCCTGACCACCCTTCCCATGGGCGGCGGCAAGGGCGGCTCCGACTTTGACCCCAAGGGCAAGTCCAACAACGAGATCATGCACTTCTGCCAGTCCTTCATGACCGAACTCTATCGCCACATTGGCCCCAACACCGACGTTCCCGCCGGCGACCTGGGCGTTGGTGGCCGCGAGGTTGCCTACCTGTTCGGTCAGTACAAGCGCCTGACCAACGAGTGGACCGGCGTCCTCACCGGCAAGGGCCTCTCCTTTGGAGGCTCGCTCGCCCGTACCGAGGCCACCGGCTACGGCCTGGTCTACTTTGTGGACGAGTACCTCAAGAGCCGCGGCGACTCCTTCGAGGGCAAGAACGTCGTCGTTCACGGTTCCGGCAACGTTGCTATCTATGCCGTCCAGAAGGTCTCCCAGCTCGGCGGCAAGGTGCTTGCCTGCTCCGATACCCACGGCTGGGTCGAGGATCCCGACGGCATCGACTACTCCGTGCTCGAGCACGTCTACAACCAGAAGCGCTCCGGCCACGACAAGGGCGTCACGCTCGCCATGTACGTTGACGAGAAGCCCAACGCCGTGTGGCACGAGGGCGACGGCCGCGGCGTGTGGGAGCTGCCCTGCGACATCGCGCTGCCCTGCGCTCGCGAGAACACGCTGCTGCTCGAGGACGCCCAGGCGCTCGTCGCCAACGGCTGCAAGGTGGTCGGCGAGGGCGCAAACATGCCCACGACCATCGAGGCCACGACTTACTTCCAGGAGAACGGCGTCGCCTTTATGCCTGGTAAGGCTGCCAACGCCGGTGGCGTGCTCGTGTCCGGCCTGGAAATGAGCCAGAACGCCGAGCACCTGTCCTGGACCTTCGAGGAGGTCGACGGCAAGCTCGAGCAGCTCATGCGCGGCATGTTCCACAACGTGGACGACACCGCCAAGGAGTACGGCGAGGAGGGCAACTTCGTCATGGGCGCCAACATCGCCGGCTTCCTGAAGGTCGCCGACGCCATGCTCGCCCAGGGCGTCTGCTAAATCCAGCTCGACATAGCAACTGATGAGGCTCCCAGCATTTGTGCCGGGAGCCTTTTTCTATGGTGGTGAGGGCCGTGCGCCCTCGTTTGGTACACTAGAGGACACTGGACAAGTGAAGAGATGGGGGAGAACGTGCTCAAGTTCGGTACCTACGTCCGTGTTGGAAACGCGGCCGAAGCCTATGAGCTCTTGCAGAAAAACCGCAACAACAAGATTGTGGGCGGCGGCATCTGGATGCGCCTTGGTTCCCGTCGCGTGGCGACGGCGATTGACCTTTCGGCCTGCGGACTCGATCAGATCGAGGAGACCGAGACCGAGTTTCGCATCGGTGCCATGTGCACCCTGCGCCAGTTCGAGCGCCATGCCGAGCTCAACGCGCTCGTCAACAACGTATTTGAGTTTGCCGTTCACGACATCGTGGGCGTGCAGCTTCGCAATACCGCCACGGTGGGCGGCAGCATCTATGGCCGCTTTGGCTTCTCGGACGTTCTCTCGGCGTTCCTGGCGCTCGATTCGTATGTTGAGCTGACGGGCGCCGGCCGCGTGCCGCTCGCCGAGTTCGTCGACATGGGTTACGTGCGCGACGTGATCGAGCACGTCGTGGTCGTTAAACACGATTACCGTGCGAGCTACGAGGCCGTGCGCAAGGCCGCGACCGACTTCCCCTCGTTGAACGTCACCGCCGCCTGGTGGAACAACACTTGGCACGTCACCGTGGGCGCCCGCCCGCTGCGCGCGACCCTGCTGCAGGGCGTGGCGTGCGGCCTTACCAACGAGCAGCCTTCCGAGGACGAGCTTCGCGCCCTTGCTGCATCCGTGCGTGCCCTGAGCTACGGAACCAACCTGTGGGGCTCGGCCGACTACCGCCGTCGCATCTCTGCCCCGCTCGCCGTCCAGGCCGTGCGCCGCGCCGCCGGCATCGAGCTTTCGGCCGCGCTTGCCCGCGAGCTCGAGACCGTGCAGGTCCCTAAGTTTGCCACGGACGAGTATTCCTGCCGCCGCGTGCCCGGCGTCGATTCTAGCGAGGTGCGCTAATGGCTGCCAAATTTATCGATCTTTCCTTTACGCTCAACGGCCGCAAGGTCAAGGTTCAGATTGCCCCCGATACCATGCTCTTTTCGCTTTTGCGTGAGCAGGGTTGCGCGTCGGTGCGCTGCGCCTGCGAGACCACCAACTGCGGCCTGTGCACGGTGTGGCTCGACGGCTACCCGGTGCTGAGCTGCTCGGTTCCCGCCGCGCGCGTCGAGGGCCATACCATCACCACGCTCGAGGGTCTCAAGGCTGAGTCCGAGGCGCTTGCCCGCGCGATGGCTGCCGAAGGCGCCGAGCAGTGCGGTTTTTGCGCCCCCGGCCTCATCATGAACGTGCTGGCGCTTGCACGCGCCGCCAAGGAGGACCCGAGCCTCGTCGCCACGCGCGAGGAGCTGTCGCGCCAGCTCGCCGGCAACCTCTGCCGTTGCAGCGGCTACGAGAGCCAGCTGCGCGCCATCGTGCGCTTCCTCAACGAGTCCGGCGTGCAGGTGGGCTTTGAGATGCCCGAGCTGCCGGTCAACGACACCAGCTGCGACGGTGTCTCGTACAAGCAGATCACCCATAAGCAGCCCAAGAAGGACTCGAAGGCGCTGCTCGAGGGCCGTCCCGTCTACACGGGCGATATGGTGCCCGCCGGCGCCCTGATCGTCAAACTCAAGCGCAGCCCCTATGCCCGCGCCAAGATCCGCTCCATCGATACGTCGCGCGCCCTGAAGGTGCCCGGCGTTGTGGGCGTCTACACTTACGAGGACGTGCCCAAGCGCCGCTTTACTATCGCCGGTCAGAGCTATCCGCAGCCGAGTCCCTACGACCGCCTGATTCTCGAGAACCTTGTGCGCTACCAAAACGAGGAGGTGGCGATCGTCGCTGCCGAGACCGAGGAGGCTGCCGACAAGGCGCTCAAGCTCATCAAGGTCGACTATGAGGTGCTCGAGCCCCTGCTCGACTTTACCCAGGCACTCGATAACGATATCGTGGTCCACCCCGAGGGCGACGTGACCTTTATGTTCCCGCAGGGCGGCAATGTCCCGCGCAACCTGGTGTGCAGCGGTACCAGCGATTTTGGCGACCTGGACGAGGCCTTCGCCCAGAGCGACATCGTCTTTGAGCGCACCTACACCAGCCAGGCCACGCAGACCGCGCCCATGGAGACCTTCCGCGCCTTCGCGACGACCGACGCGTTTGGGCGCATCTCCGTGACCACCTCGACGCAGGTGCCCTTCCACGTGCGCCGCATGGTCGCGCAGTCGCTCGACATTCCGCAGTCGCAGGTGCAGGTCATTAAGCCGCGCATCGGCGGCGGCTTTGGCTCCAAGCAGACGGGCTGCTGCGAGATCTTCGTGGCGTTCGTCACCCAGCAGACTGGCCGTCCGAGCTACTGCTGCTACACCCGCGAGGAGACCATCACCGCGGGCAACTCGCGCCACCAGATGCAGATGACCGTCAAGTTGGGCGCCATGAACGACGGCACCATCACGGCCATCGACCTGCACACGCTGTCCAACGCCGGAGCGTACGGCGAGCACGCCACCACGACGATCGGCCTTTCGGGCCACAAGAGCCTGCCGATTTACAACCATGTGAAGGCGAGCCGCTTTAGCTGGGACGCTGTCTACACCAATACCAACCGCGGCGGCGCGTATCGCGGCTACGGTGCCACCCAGGGCCAGTTTGCCGTGGAGAGCGCCGTTAACGAGCTCGCCGACATGCTGCACATGGACCCCGCCGACCTGCGCCTTAAGAACATCGTGCGCGAGGGCGAGATCATGCCGCAGTACTACAACGAAAAGCTCAACGCCTGCGCACTCGACCGCTGCCTGCTGCGCGCGATGGACATGATCGGTTGGCGCGACAAGCCGCTGGCCGTCGACCTGGGCGACCGCGTGCGTGCTCTGGGCTGTGCGCTCACCATGCAGGGCTCGGGCATTTCCAATGTCGACATCGCCGGCATCGATATGCGCCTGGAAGAGGACGGCTTCATTACCATCGGCACCGGCGCCACCGATAACGGCATGGGCGTCGACACGATCCTGGCGCAGATTGCCGCCGAGGAGCTGGGCGTGGAGAGCTCGCTGATCGTGGTGCGCGGCGTGGACACCGACGTCTCGCCGTTCGACGCCGGCTCGTACGCGAGCTCGGGCACGTACGTGACGGGTCTGGCGGCCAAGAACGCTGCGACCGAGCTGCGCGAGAAGATCTGCGCCAAGGCCGCCCAGATGTGGGACGTGGACGCCGCCGACGTGGTCTTCGACGGCCAGTACGTGCGCCTGTCCGACGAGCGTGCCGCTCGTGAGCAGAACCGCTACCTCACACTGCGCGACTTTGCCAACCTGTGCGTCAAGAACATCGCTGGCGGCGACGCACTGACCTCGCATGCTTCTGCCTGCCTGCCCGTTTCTCCTCCGCCGTTTATGGCCGGCATTGCCGAGGTCGAGGTCGACAAGGCCACCGGCAAGGTGACTGTGGTGGACTACGCGGCGGCCGTCGACTGCGGCACCGTGATCAACGAGGCACTCGCGCGCGTCCAGGCCGAGGGCGGCATTGCCCAGGGTATCGGCCACGCGCTCTACGAGATCGTCGAGCACGACGACCGCGGCCGCCTGCGCACCGGCAACTTTATGAGCTACAAGCTGCCCACGCGCCTGGATATCGGCAGCATTCGCGTGGCCTTTGAGCCGAGCTACGAGCCGACGGGTCCTTTTGGTGCCAAGTCGATCGGCGAGGTCGTCATCAACACGCCGCTCGCCGCTGTTGCATCGGCCGTGGCACACGCCACCGGCCACCAGGTGCGCTCGCTGCCGATCACGCCCGAGAAGGCCCTGCTGGGGGAGTAGCGGGTCAGCGAACAAGTCGTAATGGGCGGGGCGGGGCAACTCGCCCCGCCTTTCGCACTCGTGGTGAGGTCGTGAGCCTGTAAAACGTGTGCGTGCGCTTGTCGTTCGTATCTGCTATCATTCCTAGTCTGTGCGCTCATGCGGGCGTGGCGGAATTGGTAGACGCGCCAGATTTAGGTTCTGGTGGGATTCCCGTGAAGGTTCGAGTCCTTTCGCCCGCACCAACGCATCTGCGTCGGCTTCGGCCGTCGCGACACTTTGTTGCATAAAGGTACCAGCACCTCAGATAAGCTGGGCAGTATGAGGAGGAACGTGTTGAACATCACCGCTTCTGACGTCAAGGACGCCAAGCTCACCGCTACGGTCACCATCCCGGCCGCCGACGTCGACGCCGCGATCAAGAAGGCCTATAAGGACACCGCCAAGAAGTACCGCTTCCCGGGCTTCCGTGCCGGTAAGGCTCCCCGTCCGGTCATCGACTCTGCTCTTGGCGCCGAGGCTACCCTCGCTCAGGCCACCAACGACCTGATCGCCGCCAACGAGCCCGCCGTCCTCAACGAGCTGGACATCGTCCCCACCAAGAGCGGTGACTACAAGGAGCTCGACCTCGCCAAGGATCACGAGGACTACACCTACACCGTCGAGTTCTCCCTGCGTCCCGCCGCTGAGCTCTCCTCCTTCGACGCTGTCGAGATCGAGATGCCCCCTGCGGAGGTCACCGAGTCCGAGATCAACAACCAGGTCGAGATGCTCCTCAACTACCGTGCCACCTTCGAGGACGTCGTGGGTCGCGCCGTCGAGGCCGAGGACTATGTCACCGTCGACCTCAAGGCCGTCGAGAACGCCGACAACTTCGCCGCCGAGGGCCGTATGCTCATCGCCGGTAGCGACAGCAACCCCGCCGAGTTCAACGAGGCTCTGATCGGCGCCAACGTTGACGACGTCAAGTCCGTCACCTGGACCGACGAAGCCGAGGAGGGCGAGGAGGCCGAGACCCACACCGTCGAGGTCACCGTCAAGGGCATCAAGGTCCGCAACACCCCCGAGCTCACCGACGAGCTCGTCAAGTCCGACTTTGGCTTCGACAGCATCGACGCTATGCGCGACGCCATCAAGATCGAGATCGAGCAGGACAAGGCTTCCCGCCTCCCGGCCGAGAAGGAGAACCGTTGCGTCTCCGCTCTCGCCGAGCGCCTGCAGCTCGACGAGATGGATGCCGACTACGAGCAGTCCGTCTTTGAGGAGCTTGGCCAGAACTTCCTGTCCAACCTCGCTGCCCGCGGCATGACCCTGGACACCTGGCTGCCCGCTTCCGGCCTGACCATGGAGCAGTTCATCGGCGACCTGCACAAGCAGGCCAACGACGTTGCCCGTGAGTCCCTGGCGCTCGACGCTCTCGCCCGCGAGCTCAAGATTGAGGTCACCGAGGACGACATCAACGCCGAGTTCGAGAAGGCCGGCGTCAAGGACGTCGAGGCTTCCAAGGCTGAGTTCATCGCCGATGGCCGCATGCCTGCCGTCCGCGAGTCCATCCGTCGCTCCAAGGCCGTCGACCACCTGGTCGAGAACGCCAAGGTGACCGAGGTCGACGAGACCGCCAAGGACGCCGAGTAATTCTCGCCACCTTGCCCACGAGCGCATGCATGCGCCCGTGATGGGGTAAAGTTATAAGCCGATTATCCGGTTGCTTCGTACGGTGCCAGCCAATGCATAGCATGCGGGCACCGTACGTTTATCTAGAACCAATTTGGTCCGCAAGAGAGAAATGGAGATGCGTATGATCGCTAAGTTCGATTCCGCCCTCGTGCCATACGTTATCGAGCAGACGCCGCGCGGCGAGCGCAGCTACGATATCTATTCGCGCCTGCTCAACGATCGCATCATCTTCTTGGGCGAGGAGATCAACTCCGTCAGCGCCAACCTGGTCGTTGCCCAGCTACTGCATCTTGAGAGCCAGGATGCCGAGAAGGATATCTCGCTCTACATCAATTCACCCGGCGGCGAGGTTTACTCCGGCCTGGCGATTCTTGACACCATGAACTTTATCAAGCCGCAGGTCTCCACCATTTGCGTGGGTATGGCCGCGTCCATGGCCGCCGTGCTGCTTTCGGCTGGCGCCAAGGGCAAGCGCTTCTGCCTGCCGCACTCCAAGGTTATGATTCACCAGCCCAGCGGCGGTGCCCAGGGTCAGCAGACCGAGATCGAGATCGTTGCCGAGGAGATCAAGAAGACCCGTCGCGAGCTCAACCAGATCCTGTCCGATGCCTCGGGCCAGCCCATCGAGAAGGTCCAGGCAGATACCGAGCGTGACAATTACCTGACCGCCGCCGAGGCCCTCGACTACGGCCTGATCGACCGTATCGTCACCTCGCGCGATCTCGCCGCGAAGGACGCCTAGGATGGCAGGAAACATGCAGGACAACTTTGACGAGAATGGCAACCCCATCCGCTGCTCCTTCTGCGGAAAAGAGCAGGGCCAGGTTCGTCGCCTTGTAAAGGGTCCGACCAACATCTTTATCTGTGACGAGTGCGTTGCCGCTTGCTCTGAGATCTTGGAGGAGTCGCTGGCTTCGGACTTTATGGACGCTGCCCGCAACGGCAAGCTGCCGGGCTTCCTCAACGATCACGGTCAGGCTGCTGGGCAGCCCGCCGTGGACCCCGAGGCCGAGGGCTTTGAGCTCGAGGACGACCGCCAGGTCATCACGCACGTGCCGACGCCGCACGAGATCTATGACGAGCTTTCGGCTTATGTCATGGGCCAAGAGGACGCCAAGCGCGCCATGTCGGTTGCCGTGTACAACCATTACCGCCGCGTCATCGAGGGCGGTGCTGCGCTTTCGGCCTTTGACGACGGTTTGGACTCGCAGCTTGACGATGACATGGACGAGGTGGAGCTCGCCAAGTCCAACATCCTGCTGCTCGGTCCCACCGGTACCGGCAAGACGCTGCTGGCCCAGACGCTCGCGCGCATCCTCGAGGTGCCGTTTGCCATCGCCGATGCCACCGCGCTCACCGAGGCTGGTTACGTTGGCGAGGACGTGGAGAACATCCTGCTCAAGCTCATCAATGCTGCCGATGGCGACATTGAACGCGCTCAGGTGGGCATTATCTACGTGGACGAGATTGACAAGATTGCCCGCAAGGCCGAGAACCTCTCCATTACCCGCGATGTCTCGGGCGAGGGTGTGCAGCAGGCGCTGCTTAAGATTCTTGAGGGCACGGTGGCCAGCGTTCCGCCTACCGGTGGCCGCAAGCATCCCCAGCAGGAGCTGCTGCAGATCGACACGACTAACATCCTGTTTATCTGCGGCGGTGCCTTTGTGGGTCTGGACAAGATCATCGCCGACCGCGTGGGCAACAAGGGCGTGGGCTTTAACTCCGAGATCGCCGGCCCCACCTCGGTCGACGAGAACGACCTGCTGCGTCAGGTGCTCCCGCAGGACCTCAACGCCTTTGGCATGATTCCCGAGTTCGTGGGACGTACGCCCGTCGTTACCCAGACGCAGGCGCTCGACGAGGACGACCTGGTGTCGATCCTGACCGAGCCCAAGAACGCCGTGGTGCGCCAGTACCGCAAGATGTTCCAGCTCGAGGATGTTGAGCTTGAGTTTGAGGACGCGGCCCTGCACGAGATTGCCCGCATGGCGCTTGCTCGTAAGACCGGCGCCCGCGGCCTGCGTTCCATCTGCGAGGACGTGCTGCAGCAGACGATGTTCGATCTGCCCAGCGAGGAGGGTGTAGTCAAGGTCATCGTGACCGAAGCCTCCGTAAAGGGCGAAGAGCAGCCCCAGCGCATCTACGGGTAAACCTGCCAAAAACGTGCTTGCAAATAGCCTCCGACCATCCGCGGTCGGAGGCTATTTTATATATACGCAATAACCCCAACTACCTGTGTTATTCTGTGTGTTTGTTTAAGCCTCAGCGAAGTCATATCAGACTGAAGTAATCGATACCTAAGGGGAGGAATGTAGACCCTGGCGGGCCTACATTCCTCCCCGACGGGCAAGGGAGAGATATATGGAAGAGATGCCCAAGAACTACGATCCGTCGACCAACGAGCCGGCGATCCTGCAGAAGTGGCTCGACGGCGGCTACTACAAGCGCCGTGAGGGCGTGGGCGACTGCACCGTCACCATTCCGCCTCCCAACGTGACCGGCAAGCTCCATATGGGTCACGCTACTGACGACTCCATCCAGGACGCCATCATCCGTATGGCCCGCATGCGCGGCAAGTCCACGCGCTGGGTGCTGGGCACCGATCACGCCGGTATCGCCACGCAGACCAAGGTCGACAAGAAGCTCAAGAGCGAGGGCATCAGCCGCCTGGAGATCGGTCGCGATAAGTTTGTCGACGCCTGCTGGGACTGGACCCACGAGTACGGCGGCATCATCGTCGAGCAGATCAAGCGCATGGGCTGCTCCGTCGACTTTGATAACGAGCGCTTTACCATGGACGAGAACTACGCGCAGGCCGTGCGCAAGGTCTTTTGCGACTGGTACCACGACGGTCTGATCTACCGCGGCAAGCGCATCGTCAACTGGTGCCCCAACTGCACCACCGCCATTTCGGACGATGAGGCCGAGTATAAGGACGAGAAGGGTCACCTGTGGCACCTGCGCTACCCGCTGACCGAGCCGGTTAACGGCCAGGACTACATCGTCGTCGCCACCACGCGCCCCGAGACCATGCTCGGCGACACGGGCGTCGCCGTCTCCCCGAAGGACCCCGAGAAGGCTGCCTTCGTGGGCAAGACCGTCAAACTCCCCATCGTCGACCGCGAGATTCCCATCTTTGAGGATTGGCACGTCGATGCCAACTTTGGCTCCGGCTTTGTTAAGGTCACCCCGGCCCACGACCCCAACGACTACGCCATGGGTCAGGCGCACGACCTGCCGCAGATCAACATCTTCGATGAGCACGCGGTGGTCGTCGAGGGATACGGCGAGTTTACCGGCATGAACCGCGACGAGTGCCGCGAGGCCGTCATCAAGTGGTTCGAGGAGCACGGCCTGCTCGACCACGTCGAGGAGCTCGACCACTCCGTCATGCACTGCTACCGTTGCGACTCCGCGCTGGAGCCGTGGCTGTCCGAGCAGTGGTTCGTGGCCGTCGACAAACTCAAGGGGCCGGCACTCGACGCCGTCAACTCCGGCAAGGTGACCTTCCACCCCGCGCGCTGGACGCAGACCTACACCACCTGGATGGAGAACCTCAAGGACTGGTGCATCAGCCGTCAGCTGTGGTGGGGCCACCGCATCCCCGTGTTCTACTGCGAGGACTGCGGTTGGGAGGACGCCCTGACCGAGGACACCGACGTGTGCCCCAAGTGCGGCGGCCATCACGTGCATCAGGACGAGAACGTGCTGGACACCTGGTTCAGCTCGCAGCTGTGGACCTTCGCCACGCAGGGCTGGCCGCAAAAGCCGGAGCTGCTCGAGGGCCATCACCCCACGACGGCTCTCGTCACCGCGCGCGACATCATCGCGCTGTGGGTCGCCCGCATGGTCATGAGCTCGCTGTACTTCCTGGACGAGGTGCCGTTTAAGGACGTCGTCATCTACCCGACGATCCTTGCCAAGGACGGCAGCCGCATGTCCAAGTCCAAGGGCAACGGCGTTGACCCCATGGACCTCATTGGCATGTACGGTGCCGATGCCATGCGTTACAACCTGCTCACGCTGTGCACCAACAACCAGGACGTCAAGTTCGACGCGAACATCGATAAGAAGACCAAGAAGCTTATCGACAGCCCGCGTACCGACCAGGCCAAGTCGTTTGTGACCAAGATCTGGAACGCCAGCCGCTTCCTGCTCATGAACATGGAGGGCTACACGCCCGGCGAGCCCGTCGTGGAGACGCCGGCCGACGCCTGGATGTTCAGCCGCCTGGCCAAGGCCGTCAAGATGGTCACCGAGGGCATCGAGAACTACACCTTTGGCGACATGGCCCGTGGCGTGCAGCAGTTCTTCTGGAACGAGGTCTGCGACTGGTACGTCGAGGTCACCAAGGCCCGCCTGAAGGGCGAGGGCCGTCTGCAGGCTCAGCGCAACCTGATCTTTGTGCTCGACACCTCCATTCGCCTGATGCACCCGCTCATGCCGTTTGTCACCGAGGAGATCTGGGATAACATGCCGGCGAGCGTGCTCGATCTGGACGCCGAGGGCAACGTGAACCGCGCCGAGGCGCTCATGATCGCCAAGTGGCCCGAGCCCGCCGACTACGCCAAGTATGTTGACGAGGACGCCGAGCGCGCGTTTGAGCTGTGCCGCACCGTTGTGTCCGCCGCCCGCGCCACGCGTTCGCGTTATCGCTTGAGCCCCAAGGCCGAGCTTGACGTGGTCGTGCGCGCCGGTGCCGAGGACATCGAGAAGCTCGAGAGCCTGCGCTCGACCATCGAGCCGCTGGCAAACACCGCCTCGCTGGTCATGGGTGCCGACGTTGAGAAGCCGGCTGCGAGCATTGCTGTGGTCGACAGCGGCGTCGAGGTCTTTGTGGTGCTCGAGGGCAAGGTCGACCTTTCGGCCGAGAGGGCGCGCCTGGAGAAGGAGATTGCCGCGGCCCAGAAGGAGCTCGCCGGCTGCGAGAAGACACTCGCCAACGAGGGCTTTGTGGCCAAGGCCGCGCCCGCGGTGGTCCAGAAGAAGAGGGACCGTGCAGCTGAGCTCAAGGAGATCCTGGCGGCTTTGACTGCTCAGGTTGCTGACTTCTCGTAGGCGTTACTGGGGGACGCGGTTTGGGGCATTGCTCGCTACTGCGGACAGTCCTGCTCGCACGAAGGCCACATTAAGTGGCCTTCGGCTCGTGCGGAACTTGTATCGAGCAATGCCCCAAACCGCTCCCATGGCGGTTACGTGGTCGTCCGCTGCCTGGCAGGGCCACTGGGTTGTGCCCTTGATTTTGCTGCAAGCGGATAAAGGCTGATATTGTCAACGTGAGGGGCTCATTCTTTTTGGTGGGCCTCTTTTTCTGTTATGGGGGACTTTGGGTTATGGCTAAGCGTTCGGGGTCGTATGTCGTTCCTTTCTCGTTTGAGCTGCTTTCATTTGATGAGGCTGTTGGGCTGGCTGCTGATACGGGGCGGATTTCTGGGGATGCTGGGCCTCTGCTTGAGACGGTTGTCGATATGCTCGATGAGTTGGGGCGTCCGGACGAGTACTTTGATTGCATTCAGGTCGCCGGTACCAATGGCAAGACTTCGACTACGCGTTTTTCGGCTGCCATTCTTCGTGGTGAGGGGCTCAAGACCGCGCTGTATACGTCGCCACAGCTGGTACGCTATCCCGAGCGCATGGAAGTCGATGGATGCGTCGTGAGCGATGAGGCGTTCGCCCGTGGCGTTTCGGCCGCTGTTGAGGCGGGGCATCGAGTGAATGCCCGTCGTGTGGCGGCGGGGGAGCGCGCCTATACCATCACGCCGTTTGACCTTTTGACGGCTGCTGCACTTGTGGTGTTTGCCGAGGCTCGCGTGGATGTTGCCGTGCTTGAGGTTGGCATGGGCGGACGCTGGGATGCTACGAGTGCGACTGATCCCGTGGCCGTCGCCATTACGGGTATTGGGCTCGATCACACACGTATTTTGGGCGATACGCTCGAGGCCATTGCGGGGGAGAAGGCTGCGGTTATTAAGCCTGGGCGATTGGTTGTTTTGGGCGAGGGCACGCATGAGCCGAGCGTTCAGCGCGTAATGGATACGCGCTGCCGCGAGTGCGGTGTGGTGCCGCTGGTTGTGAGCCATTCCACGACCAAGGTACCGGCGCATGTAGGCGATACCGTGGAGTTTAGCTGTACTACACCGCGTGCCATCTATACGTCGAGTATGGTTAAGCCGGCGTATCAGCCGCAGAATGCTGCGTGCGCGATTATGCTGTGCGAGGGCTATCTTGGCCGCGAGCTCGACCACGATGCGCTCGACGCTTCGCTTATGGGCTGCCCCACGCCGGGTCGCTTTGATGTGCTGGGAACCGATCCGCTCAAGCTGATCGACGCCTGCCATAACCCTCAGAGCTGCGAGAACTTTGTGAGCGCGCTGGACGAGATCGATCCGTGCGTGGAGAACCGCCCCACGCTGCTGTGTGCAGCGCTGGCCGATAAAGACGTGGCGGGTATCGTTGACGTGCTGATTCCGGCCTTCCCGCGCGTGGTCGTGACGCAGACCGATTCCGATCGCGCCCTGCCGGCAGAGGAGCTCGCTGGTCTTGTGGACGCTGATAAGCTCGCAGGTGTGTACCCTAGTGTATCCGAGGCTCTCGCCGCCTTCGATGCCGCGGGCGAGCCCTTCGTAGCCGCCGGCACCATCACCCTAGCCGGCGAAGTAGCCGGTCTGCTGCGCTAGTCCCATTTGCCGGGTAGCTAATTTGGCCTGCTCGCCACGAAATGGGCCTATCTACTACGTTTGACCGGTTACCCTCGACCATGCCGAGAATTGCGAAATAAAAACCGCAGGTAGAAGGCTTTCCGATTTTGCGAAAACGCGGGTGTGGTCGACCCATGCGGGTTAAACGTAGTAGATAGTCCGTTTTCGTGGCGCAGCGTTGGCAGGATGTGGCAAAGGGACTGTCCCTTTGCCACATTGGCTAGTCTAGGCGGACTGGGTCGTGGGGGTAGTCGTTGAGGATCTCGACGCCGGTCTCGGTAACCAGGGCCAAGTCCTCGATGCGGACGCCGGTGCGGCCGGGGAGGTAAATGCCCGGCTCGATGGAGAAGGTCATGCCCGGCTCGACAACCTGCTCGTTGACGAGCGAGACGTCGCCCGGCTCGTGGTCTTGCAGGCCGATTGAGTGTCCCAGGCGATGCGTAAAGTACTGCCCATAGCCCGCGTCTTCAATCACATTACGCGCGGCGCGGTCCAGGTCGCACATGCGCACGCCCGGTGCGATGAGCGCTTCGGCGGCCTCGTTGGCACGGCGCACGATATCGTAGATGCGCGCCGTCTCCTTGTCCGGTTCGCTCCAAAAGAACGTGCGCGTCATGTCCGAGCAGTAGTTGCAGCGGCGTCCGCCAATGTCGAACAGCACCACGTCACCGCGCTTGAGCACCGTATCGTCGGGCTCGTGGTGCGGGTCGCCGGCGTTGGCGCCAAAGCTCACGATGGGCGGAAAGCTAAAGCCCTCGCAGCCGTGCTTGCGATACAAGCCGAGCATCTGGTCGGCAATCTCGCGCTCTGTCACACCCTCGTGGACGAGCTTGATGGCATCGGCCATCACGGCGTCGTTAGCGGTTGAGGACACGCGCATGAGCTCCTGCTCGGTGGCGTCCTTGTGGGTGCGTGCGGCGGTGACGGCAAAGTCGCCCAGGAAAAACTCGCTGGCGGCGTGGCGCTCCATAAGCGGCATAAAAAAGCCGGAGCGCATGACGGTGTCGATGCCGAGCGGTTTGGTCGGATTGACCTCGCGAGCTATGGCGTCGGCCACGACGTCGGTATCGGTGTGGTAGGCAACGCGGGCATTGTCATACTCGGTCAGCTGATGCAGTGCGTTGACCAAGATCACAGGCTCGCAATCGCGCGCGAGCAGCACCCCGCAGAAACGCTCGAACATATCGGCATAAAAGCCGGTCAGGTAATAAATCGACCATGGGTCGTTTACGAGTAGCTGCGCGCCGGGGTGCTGAGCCTCGAGCGTATCGAGCACGCGCGCCACGCGCTGATCATCGACATGTGCCATACATCGTCCTTTCGCTAGGTTGCCACCATGGTATCCCATGCCTGACAGATAGGGACGTTCCTTTTATGCCGGCACTTCGGGACACTCCTTGGCATGACCAGCCTATCAAGCAGTAAAAGTTGTCAAAAGAGGCCCGTCCCAAATGGGCTGGTTTCAAAAGTATGGCGGATTACGGGGCTGGACCTGTATTACTTGATCATGGGAAAAATCGCGAAATTAAAACCGCAGGTAGACGGCTTATCAAAAATCGAAAAATGCCGGTATGGATGGGGGTCTCCGAATCAGCCCCGTAATCCGGCATAGTTTAGAAATGGCATTAAAGTAGGCACAAGCTAAATACCAATTCCAAGGATAGTTGTGGTGGAATAGTTCCTGGATGCCGGGGTTTTGGCGGAAATCAGGAACTATTTCATCACAATTGAGGAGGGGCGGGGTGGATGGCGGGGTAGCTAAAAGAGCCCCGTCCTAAATTAGCTGCTTAGGCGGGGTTGATGTCCATGCTGGCGACGAGGTCGATGCTGGTATCGAGAAGGTCTTCCAGCACGACGTCGCCCATGCGGATGGGGGCGTCGACGACCAGGCCGCGGATGAGGTCCATGGCTTGGGCATGGAGTGCCAGCGGGATGGCTTCGGACGTGCGCACGGGCAGCAGCGCCTCGTCGCCGCCGGATACGGCTACGGTGGTGGTGAGCACGCGCATGGGGCAGGTGAGCTCCTGATGTGCGAACTTATCGCCACGCGGGCAGCTGTTGCCGGTTACGGAGCGCACCTCTACCACGGCACCGTCTGCGTCACGCTCTACCTCTACGGTCAGGAGACACTCGGATGGGCAGGTGGTGCAGTTGAACTGCAGCGTTTCGATCGCGTTTATGCTCATGGCCTTACGCCTCCTCAACGGGGTCGACAGACAGGACAATTTCGTTTACACCTAGGTCGAGCGCGCGCTGAATCACCTTTGCCGGCAGCGGGAAGCTCTCCATTACGCTCGGTTTAAACGGGCGGACCTTGCCTGCAAACAGTTCTTCGTCGCCTGCAAGAATGCGCACGCGGGCGGCGTTGACCGGTCGGCGTACGCGGAAGTTGAGCTTGGTGAGTGCCATGGCCGTAATGCGTCCCGGCAGCGCGTAGCCTGCGATGCCGGCAGGGGAGACCGTGAGCTCGCAGCCCGTGCCCGCCGCGCTCGCTTCGGCCCCAACACCGCAGCCCAGCGCCCATGCCGCCGCAGCCGCGCCGGCGCGCTCGGACTCGGTCGTCACGTTGTCGGCCAGGTCGTGTACGTGCAGCACGTTGCCACAGGCAAAGATGCCCGGGACGCCTGTCTGGAGACTCTGATCCACTACGGCGCCGCGCGTGCGCGGGTCAAGCTCCACGCCTGCGGCAACCGAAAGCTCGTTCTCGGGAATCAATCCCACCGATAGCAGCAGCGTGTCGCACGGAACAACGCGCTCGGTCCCCGGAATGGGCGCCAGATGCTCGTCGACCTGGCTCACTTCGACGGCTTCCACGCGGTCGTGCCCGATCACGCGCGTGACGGTGGTGGACAAGTGCAGCGGAATTCCAAAGTCGTCCAGGCAGTTCTTGACGTTGCGGCGCAGACCGTTGGCGTACGGCATGAGCTCGTACACGCCCTCGACGGAAATCCCCTCGAGCGTGCAGCGGCGTGCCATGATAAGCCCGATGTCGCCCGAGCCCAAAATGACGGCGCGCGAGCCGGGCTTGAGGTTTTCGATATTGATGTATCGCTGCGCCAAGCCGGCCGTAAACACGCCGGCGGGGCGGCTACCGGGGATCTTGATCTCGCTGCGCGTTCGCTCGCGGCAGCCCATAGCAAGGACGATCGCCCGCCCGGTGAGCTGCAGCATGCCGACGGGGCTCATGAGCGTGACGGTATGGACTGCGGCATCTCCCGCACCCTCGTCCACGCTCGACGCGCCCGCGCCCTCTCCCGAATCAATCCCAAGTACCATGCTGTCCAAGAACAGCGCGATGTCGGTCGCGCGCATCTGGTCGATAAAGCGCTGCGCGTACTCGGGGCCGGTGAGCTCCTGCTTAAAGTGCGAAAGGCCAAAACCGGGGTGGATGCACTGACGCAGGATGCCGCCCAGATGCTGCTCGCGCTCCACGATGGCCACGCGCGCGCCGGCCTTTTGCGCGGCAAGTGCGGCCGCCATGCCGGCGGGGCCGCCTCCGATGACGACTACGTCGAAGGCCTGCGTCGACATCGACGCTACAGCTCCGGCCTCCGCGCGTTCGTCGCGCATATCAAACGTCGCCATCTAGCGCACCCCCTTCAAAGGACCCTCGACCAGCCAGGAACCAGTATCCTCCAACAGTACCTCGCTGGGGTCGCAGCCCAACTCGCGGGCCAGAATCACCACCACGCGGCTCTGACAAAAGCCACTTTGGCAGCGGCCCATGCCCGCACGGCAGCGGCGCTTGACGCCCTCGACCGAAACCGCGCCCGGGCGGCGCCTGATCGCGGCCACAATCTCGGCCTCGGGCACCGTCTCGCAGCGGCAGACGATCTGCCCCCACGCGGGGTCGGACTCAATGAGCTCTTTCTTTCGCGCGAGCGGCGCGCGGTCAAAGTCGTTCGGCGCACGGCGAATCGGGTCCCAATCGTCCCGTTCATGCAGGGCAACGCCGGCGTCGCGCAGCATCTGCTCCATACGCTCGGCAATGGCCGGCGCGCTCGCCACGCCCGGCGACTGAATGCCTGCGGCCTGGAACAGTCCCGGCACCACGGCCGACCGCCCAATAAAAAAGTCGTTCGTTCCCTGAATGACGGGGCGCCCGCCGGCAAACGCGCGCACCACACGGCGCGTGTCCAGATCGGGCACCAGCTTACGGGCACCGCTCAGTAGCGCGCTGACGTCGCCCGCATAGGTCTGTGTGTCGCCCGGCTCGCGCACGGCGGCCGTCGCGGTGATTACGGTGTTGCCGTGTACGGTACCCGTGACGATAACACCCTTGGACACCGGCGTGGGCACGGGGTAGAGCGGCATGAGCGTACGCGGCTCCTTGTCCAGCACCACAATGTTTCCCTGGCGCCAGACCATCTGGAACTCCTCGGCGCCCGCCATATGCGAGATGTCCGCGGCACCGTTGCCCGCGGCGTTGATCAGATGGCGGCAGCGCACATCGCCGGCAGGCGTCACTAGCGTAAAGCGCGCAGCCCTGTCGGTAGCCTCGCCGCCAGCAACCTCAATTGCTTCCACCGGCGCGGAGCGCATAAACGTCACCCCGTTGGCGACGGCGTTCTCCAGCGCGGCAATGGCGACCTCAAACGGATCGACAAAACCGGTCGAGGGGCACCACAGCGCGCACGTCGCCTCGGCACTCGCGCGTGGTTCCAGCTCGCGGATGCGCTCGGGGCCGATAATCGATAACTCGGGCACGCCGTTGGCGTGGCCATTGCTGCGCAGCTGCTCCAGTTGTGCACGGTCCTCGTCGTTAAAGCCCAGCACCATCGACCCGGTGCGGCGGAACAAAAAGCCCAGTTCCTGGGCCCACGTGTCATATAGCTCGCAACCACGGGCGTTGACCTGCGCCTTGACCGTGTCCGGCGCCGGATCGTAGCCGGCGTGCACCAGACCGCCGTTGGCCTTCGACGCGCCCAGGGCGATGTCGTTGGTCGCTTCGACCACGCAAATGGACAGGTCAAACCGTGCGAGTTGTCGCGCGATGGCGCACCCGGTGATGCCCGCGCCCACAATTGCGATATCAAACGTTTCTGCCACGGTGCCTCCCAGACAAGTTGACAGGATGTCAATAAGTCCATCCTACGGTCTGCGCACCCCCAGCGCAGCGGCAATGCGGCGAACAGCCCTGCAACACCCGCCAACGGCAGGCGAGGGGAGACCCGGCACGGATGTTGGCCTCGTCTGCCGACAGCTACGGCAACCGTTCGTCTCGACCTGTAACAGTTAGACAAGGATTTGGGTTCTAGATGTTACAGATCAAGACAAACCTTCCGGCGGATTTTGAATGTCTCGATCTGTAACAGCAAGAGGGGTTTTGGGGCCTAAGATGTTACAGATCGAGATTGAAGTCGGGGAGGGACCCCTTTGTCTCGATCTGTAACACCTAGACCCGGATCCCGCTCCCACCTGTTACAGATTGAGATGTTTGTGTCCGCGCCAGCCCCGCCCCTGGCCGTGGTCCCATATAAACAAAGCCCGTGGTAAACTTGACCGGACTGTTAATATTCCGAAAGGTACCCGTAATGTCCAAGTACATCTCCGAGCTCATGTCGCCGCAGCTTATGGGCGTCGTCTATGCCTTCGTTGGCTTTATCATCGCCCTGTATGTGCTGTCGGTCGTCTATGTGTTCATCGACGCTCGCCGCCGCGGCGCCAGCGCCTACGTGGCATGGGGCATCATCGCCCTCATCCCGTTTGTGGGCCTCATTGCCTACCTGGTCCTGCGCCCGCACTCCTACGCGTCCGACCGCGAGGAGCAGGAGCTGGACATGGCCCTGCGCGAGCGCCAACTTGCCCAGTACGGCACCTGCCCGCAGTGCGGCGCGCCCATCGAGAAGGACTTCGTCGTCTGCCCGGTGTGCGATACCCAGGTTCGCAACGTCTGCCCCAGCTGCCATCGTCCACTCGATGCGCACTGGAAGGTCTGCCCCTACTGCCGAACTCGCATCCAGTAACGCATCCATCGCCGGGCCGGCCGCAAGCCACGGGCACGCCGCAAGCCATACGCGCACCCCGCCCCCACACGATGAAGCATGCGTAGAAAATCGCCCGCCGTGCCATTAAGGTGCGGCGGGCGCTTGTATACCAAGGCAACCTGCCTATAATGATGCAAGTCAAAAACGCCGAGCGCATCGCACGCACTTGCATCAGGCATCCGAGAGGAGAAAACATACCCATGAAGGCACTCTACAATGACGGTTCGGTGGCCGAGCTCCCGCAGGACGAGGTCACGCACGTCATCCGCCACTCTGCCGCGCACATCATGGCGCAGGCCATCAAGCGCCTGTACCCCGAGGCCGACTTTGCCTACGGCCCCGCGACCGACAACGGCTTCTACTACGACGTCGACCTGCCCGAGGGCGTCAAGATCAGCGAGGACGACTTCCCCGCGATCGAGGCCGAGATGAAAAAGATCGTCAAGGAGAACCTCAAGTTCTCCGTGTACGAGAAGCCCCGCGCCGAGGCCATCGCCCTTATGGAAGAGCGCGGCGAGAAGTACAAGGTCGAACACATCGGTGACCTGGACGACGACGCCCGCATCACCTTCTACCAGCAGGGCGACTACATCGACATGTGCGTCGGCCCCCACATCTGCTACACCAAGGCGCTGAAGGCCTTTAAGCTCACCGGCGTCTCGGGCGCCTACTGGAAGGGCGACAAGGACAACAAGATGCTCACCCGCATCAACGGCGTCGCCTTTGCCACCAAGGAGGAGCTCGACGAGCACATGCACATGCTGGAGGAGGCCAAGAAGCGCGACCACCGCAAGATCGGCCGCGAGATGGACCTCTTTATGATGCGCGACGAGGCCCCCGGCTTCCCGTTCTTCCTGCCCAACGGCATGATCCTTAAGAACACGCTGCTGGACTACTGGCGCGAGATTCACCACAAGGCCGGCTACGTGGAGATTTCCACGCCGCTCATCATGAACAAGCAGCTGTGGAAGACCTCGGGCCACTGGGACCACTACAAGGACAACATGTACTCCACCGTCATCGACGACGAGGAGTACTGCATTAAGCCCATGAACTGCCCGGGCGGCGTGCTGGTGTATGCCTCCAAGCCGCACTCCTATCGCGAACTGCCCATCCGTGCCGGCGAGATTGGCCTGGTGCACCGCCACGAGCTGCGCGGCGCCCTGCACGGCCTGTTCCGCGTGCGTTGCTTTAACCAGGACGACGCCCACCTGTTTGTGCGTCCCGACCAGCTGACCGACGAGATCGTGGGCGTGGTCAACCTCATCGACTCCGTGTACCAGAAGTTTGGCTTTAAGTACCACGTTGAGCTTTCCACCCGCCCCGAGGACTCCATGGGTTCCGACGAGGACTGGGCACGCGCCGAGGAGGGCCTGCGCACCGCTCTGGAGCAGTTGCACATGGACTACGAGGTCAACGAGGGCGACGGCGCCTTCTACGGCCCCAAGATCGACTTCCACCTGGAGGACTCGCTCGGCCGTACCTGGCAGTGCGGTACCGTGCAGCTCGACTTCCAGATGCCGCTCAACTTTGACCTGGAGTACGTGGACGCTGACGGCACCAAGAAGCGCCCCATCATGCTGCACCGCGTATGCTTTGGCTCCATCGAGCGCTTCATCGGTATTCTGATCGAGCACTTTGCGGGCAAGTTCCCCACCTGGCTGGCTCCCGTGCAGGTCAAGGCGCTTCCGGTTTCCGAGAAGAGCCGCGACTACGCCCACGAGGTGTGCGCCAAGCTGGAGGAGGCCGGCATTCGCGTGGTCTGCGACGACCGCGACGAGAAGATCGGCTACAAGATCCGCGAGGCCCGCAGCATCGACCGCGTGCCCTACATGCTCATCTTGGGCGAGAAGGAGGTCGAGGCCGGCAACATTTCCGTCCGCGATCGCTCCAACGAGACCGTTCAGATGAGCGTTGATGAGTTTGTTGCCAAGGTGACCGAGGAGATCAAGACTCGCGCCTAAGGCAAGCTTCGCAACAATTAACAAAGGCGACCGTCCACAAAGGGCGGTCGCCTTTTTTCATGCTCAAATAAGAAAAGCCGCTGGTTGAGCGGCTTTTTTTGTTGCACAAAAAGGTACAGGTTTTTGTAGAGGGGTATGGAGATGTACCTACCAGCAGTGCATTTTGCGTAATCTGGGCAAACGCTGATTAATTGCTCGTATAATGTCGTTTGTCGAAAGATACAAAAACCTGTACTTTTGCGACTGCGCCTAGCTGCGAGCGAGAAGCCTGTTCTAAACGCCCCTGCATTTGCGTGGATCGCAAAGCAAAAAGAGGGGGCGATAACATGGAGCAGACGGCACGGCGCCAAGAGCAGCTGCCGGGCGCATTTAACTGCGCCACCACCAACAGCCAGCACGGCCGCGTCCGCTGGTATCTGGTCCACACCCCCCATGGAAAAGAGCGCGAGACCTGCGAAAAGGTCCGCCGAATTATCCCGCACGAGCTGATGCAGAACGCTTTTGTGATGCAAAAGGAGTTCTGGTTTAAGCGGGACGGTGCCTGGTCGCTCCAAACCAAACCCATGTACAAGGAATATTTCTTCGTCGCCACGCACGATGTCGCAGCGCTTGATAGGGCCCTGGCCCAGTTGAGCTTTGGCTGTCGCATCGCCGGCAGTAGGGAGCGGGCGTACATGCCCATGCCGGACGATGCGCAGGATTGGTACCGCAGCGTGTTGGATGACGACGGTGTGGTGCGCAACAGCGTGGCGCGCATAGAAGACGGCGTGTTGCACATAGAGCAGGGTCCCTTGGTGGGGCAAGAGGCCCGTGTAAAGAAGATCGATCGTCATAAGCGCTGGTGCCTGGTGGACGTGGGCGATGGTGGCTCCACATTTAGGGAGCTGCTACCGCTTGACGTGCCCAGCAAAACGTAAGGGAGACGTTGCGCCGGCAATTCGTTCGCATTTTGGATTCATAGATGGGGGGGGGGGGTTCCTGGGGACAGGGACGTAAGTTTTATTGTGGCTGCTAAAGAAGTAACAGAGAGCAATGTGCCCGCGGGGGCGGTACTGATTGCTCAGGCCATGGACCGGCGTGAGGGCGCCGGCCGCTACAAGGCCATGCAATCCATTATGGACTGGGACAACTCGCGCCTGGCCTACCGCGCCGTCAAGCGCGCGTTCGACATCGTTTTCAGCGGCTGCGCGCTGGCCGTCATCGCCATACCCAGCCTGGTGCTGGCCACGGCCATCCGCCTGGAGAGCGAGGGCAACCCCTTCTACAGCCAGATCCGCGTGGGCCAGACCCACCGCGACGGCAGCCTGTCAACCTTTCGCATGTGGAAGTTCCGATCAATGTACAGGGACGCCGACGAGCGCCTCGCCGAGCTCAGGGAGCAGAACGAGATCGCCGGCGCCATGTTTAAGATGAGGGAGGACCCCCGCGTCACCAAGATCGGCAGGTTCATCCGCAAGCACTCCATCGACGAGTTCCCACAGTTCCTCAACGTGTTCCTGGGTCAGATGTCCGTCGTCGGCCCGCGCCCGCCGCTGCCGAACGAAGTCGCGGAGTACACCGAGTACGACCTGCAGAGGCTAGCGGTGAAGCCAGGTATTACGGGGCTCTGGCAGGTTACGGAGCGAAACTCCACCGGGTTCGACGGCATGGTCCGCCGTGATCTCGAGTACATAGCCAAGCGCGGAATCGTCATGGATCTCAAGATCGTCCTCCTCACGGTTCTGGAGGTCTTCAACGGAAGCGATGCGTACTAATGCCTAACTCTAATGCTCGATTCGAATCGGAGAAGAAAATGAAGATCGCTGTCGCCGGTACCGGCTACGTCGGCCTGTCCCTCGCCGTCCTGCTCTCGCAGCACAACGAGGTCCATGCGCTGGACATCGTTCCCGAGAAGGTCGAGAAGATCAACAACTTCGTGTCGCCCATCCAGGACAACGAGATCGAGCGCTTCCTAGCAGAGGCAAAGGCGGGGGAGCGCGAACTCGACCTGCACGCCACCGTCGACGTGGCCGAGGCCTACGCTGGCGCCGACTTCGCCGTCATCGCTACGCCCACCAACTACGACAGCGACAGGAACTTCTTCGACACGAGCTCCGTCGAGGCCGCCATCGCCGCCGTGCGCTCGGTGAACCCGGACGCCTGGATCGTCATCAAGTCGACCATCCCCGTGGGCTACACCGCGGGCCTTCGCGAGAGGTTGGGCGACAGCAAGATCTTCTTCAGCCCGGAGTTCCTGCGCGAGAGCAAGGCGCTCTACGACAACCTGCACCCCAGCCGCATCGTGGTGGGCGCGCCGAAGGACGACGCGGAGGCCGTCGCGGCCGCCGAGCGCTTCGGGCGTCTGCTCGCGCAGGGCGCCGACCCCGCCGAGCTGGAGCGCGTGAACGCCGACGGTTCCAAGGGTATCCCCGAGCTCGTGCTGGGCACCACCGAGGCCGAGGCCGTGAAGCTTTTCGCCAACACGTACCTTGCGCTGCGCGTGGCCTACTTCAACGAGCTCGACACCTACTGCGAAGTCCGCGGCCTCAACACCCGCGACGTCATCGACGGCGTCTGCCTGGAGCCGCGCATCGGGTCGCACTACAACAACCCCAGCTTCGGCTACGGCGGCTACTGCCTGCCCAAGGACACCAAGCAGCTGCTGGCCAACTACAGGGACGTGCCCCAGAACCTGATCGAGGCCATCGTGGACGCCAACCGCACCCGCAAGGACTTCGTCGCCGACGAGGTGCTGCAGATGGTGTGGGACCGCGTCTACGAGGGCAAGCCGAAGCCGGTCGTGGGCGTCTACCGCCTGACGATGAAGTCCAACTCCGACAACTTCCGCGCGAGCTCCATCCAGGGCGTCATGAAGCGCGTGAAGGCCAAGGGCGTGCCCGTGGTGGTCTACGAGCCCACGCTGGACGCGCCGGAGTTCTTCGGCTCCGAGGTGACCCACGACCTGGAGGCCTTCAAGGCCGGCTGCGACGTGATCGTCGCCAACCGCTGGAGCGACGAGCTCGCGGACGTGGCGGACAAGGTCTATACACGCGACCTGTTTAAACGAGACTAGGTGGTATGAATGGCAAATAGAAAAGTCCTCGTCACCGGAGCCGCCGGCTTTATTGGTGCGTTCCTCGTCAAGAAGCTGCTCGAGGAAACCGATGACGTGATCGTCGGCCTCGACAACCTCAACAGCTACTACGACCCCGGCATCAAGGAAGCGCGCCTGCGCATGCTGGCCGAGGTAGACACCGACGGCCACTTCGCCTTCGTTCGCGGCGACCTGTGCGACGCCGCCCTCATCGAGCGCCTGTTCGCGGAGAACGGCTTCGACGTCGTGGTGAACCTCGCCGCCCAGGCGGGCGTCCGCTACTCCATCGAGAACCCGCGCGCCTACCTTGAGAGCAACCTCGTGGGCTTCTTCAACGTGCTCGAGGCCTGCCGCCACCACCCGGTGAAGCACCTGGTCTACGCCAGCTCCAGTTCGGTCTACGGCGGCAACAAGAAGGTTCCGTTCTCCGAGGAGGACCGCGTCGACTCGCCGGTCTCGCTCTACGCCGCCACCAAGAAGTCCAACGAGCTCATGGCGGCCGCCTACTCAAAGCTCTATTCCATCCCGGCCACCGGCCTGCGCTTCTTCACGGTGTACGGCCCCATGGGCAGGCCCGACATGGCCTACTTCGGCTTCACCGAGAAGCTGCGCCGAGGCGACACCATCAAGATCTTCAACATGGGCGACTGCCGCCGCGACTTTACCTACGTCGACGACATCGTCGAGGGCGTCAGGCGCGTCATGGACGCCGCCCCCGAGGTGAAGATGGGCGAGGACGGGCTGCCGCTCGCCGCGCACCGCGTCTACAACATTGGCAACTCGCACCCCGAGAACCTTCTCGACTTCGTCGACACGCTGCAGCGCGTGCTGGTGGAGGAGGGTGTGCTCCCGGCCGACTACGACTTCGAGTCGCATAAGCAACTCGTGCCGATGCAGCCCGGCGACGTGCCCGTCACCTACGCCGACACCACAGCACTCCAGCGGGACCTGGGCTACAAGCCCGCGACCCCGCTCGAGGACGGCCTGAGGGTTTTCGCCAAGTGGTATCGCGAGTACTACGGAATCGGAGAGTAGCTCATCGTGGACCTTTCTAAGGCAAAGATCTGCATTCCCAGCTCAAGTGGTGGGCATCTTACGCATATGTGGCTCCTGAGACCTGTATGGGAACGTGCGGCTGATCGATTCTGGGTGACCTTCGACAAGGAGGACGCGAACTCTCTTCTGGAAGGGGAGCGTGTCTACCATTGCCACTATCCGACGAACCGCAACATACCGAACCTGCTGAAGAACACGGTTCTCGCCTGGAAGGTGCTCCGCAAGGAGCGTCCCGATCTGATCATCAGCTCCGGTGCCGCGGTTGCTGTGCCGTTCTTCCTGATCGGAAAGATGCTCGGGTCCAAATGCGTCTACGTGGAGGTCTTCGACCGCGTGGACAAGTCCACGATGACCGGTCGCATACTCAACGGAGTGGCCGACCTCTTTGTGGTTCAGTGGCCCGAGCAACTCGGGGTCTACAAGAACGCCGTTGACCTTGGCTCTATCTTCTAGGAGGGACGCGCATGGTATTCGTGACCGTGGGCACCCACGAGCAGCAGTTCGACCGCCTGGTTAAGGCGGTTGACGATCTCAAGGAGGACGGCACGCTCGATGAGCCCGTCTATATCCAGACGGGTTACTCGACGTACGAGCCCGTCCACTGCGACCACTCGCAGTTCGTGCCGTTCCAACAGATGAAGAGCTACATGGAGGGTGCCGATGTGGTGATCACGCACGGCGGCCCCTCAAGCTTCATCGAGGCCATGGCTGCAGGCAAGGTACCCGTCGTTGTGCCTCGCAGGGGCGACCTTGACGAGCACGTGAACAACCATCAGGCCGACTTCGTGCGCATCGTCGCCGAGCGCCAAGGCGGGATCGTGCCCGTCTACGACGTGATGGACCTTTCCGCCGCCATCGAGCGCGCCCGCGAGCTCTCGCGCGGCGTCACTTTTAAGAGCCACAACGCCGAGTTCTGCCGAGAGCTCGAGAGACTAATAGAAGGAATTTAATCGCATGACTAAACCCCGCGCCGGCATACTCAGTATGCAGAGGATCTACAACTACGGGTCCTTCCTGCAGGCTTTCGGCCTGAAGTCCATCCTGGAGTCCCTTGGCTGCGATGTGCAGTTCGTTGACTACGAGCCTGGCAAGTGCCTGGTCACGTCCCCGTCATCGAAGAAGGGCGTCGCCCGCAAGGCGGAGAAGGTCCTTGAGGTATTCCGCTACGACGCTCCGCTCAGGGACAAGCTCGCCTTCATCCGCTACAAGCGCACATACGCTCAGCGCTTCTACCCGATACTCGGCCTCACCGAGGAGCCCAATCTTGACCCCGACATCGACCTCCTGGTCATCGGCAGCGACGAGGTGTTCAACTGCGTTCAGGATAACGCTAATGTCGGCTTCACGCCCGCGCTTTTCGGTACCGGGTTGCGCGCCGGACGCAAGGTGACCTACGCCGCTTCCTTCGGTAACACCACGCTCGACAAGCTTGACCGTTACGGCAAGCGCGAAGAGGTCGCGGGCTACTTAAAGCGTCTCGACGCCGTCTCGGCTCGCGATGCCAACACGGGCGCCATTGTCGAGTCACTTACGGGGGAAGTACCGACCTTCAGCTTGGACCCGGTGCTCGCCTACGACTATTTTGGCGAGTGCGGGCTGATTCCCACCGAGGTCGACGAGGACCGCTACATGATCGCATACGGATACTCGGGTCGCCTCACGGCCGAGGAGTGCGTCGCCGTGCGCGCCTACGCCGATCAGCGCGGTCTCAAAGTGCTCAACATCGGCGGGGTTCAGGGCGTCTGTGATCGCTTCGTGGATTGCTCGCCCTTTGAGGTGCTTTCCTATTTCAAGCATGCTGAGGCCGTGGTGACCGACACCTTCCACGGCACCATCTTCTCGACCATCGCACACACGCCCTTCGTCTCCTTCGTGAGGAGCTCGGGCTACGGTAACTCCGAGAAGCTCACCGATCTGTTGAGCCGTCTGGGCCTGACTTCCCGTGCTGCAGCTGGGTCGGGCGAGCTCGCCGCCGCCCTTGATGCGCCCGTAGACTGGGCCGCCACCGACGCCGTCATTCACACGAGCCGCGAGGCTGCACGCGCCTATCTTAAGAAGGAGGTCTCCGCATGTATACGGAGCTAAAGTCCTACCAGATCATCATCGCCCTGCTCAAGGAGTACGGTATCCGCCATCTAGTGCTCTCTGCCGGCAGCCGCAACGTCCCCTTCGTGCACTCCGTCGAGGAGGACCCGTATTTCACCTGCTATTCCGTCGTCGATGAACGTAGTGCCGGCTACTTCGCGCTTGGGCTTGCTCAGGAGCTCGGCGAGCCCGTCGTGATTTCATGCACCTCCTCCACGGCGACCTGCAACTACTGGCCGCCCGTCGCGGAGGCCTTCTACCAGGACGTGCCCCTCGTCGTGCTCACGTCCGACCGCAATCCCGCGATGCTCGGGCAGTGGGAGGACCAGATGATCGACCAGGTGGGCATGTACGACCGTCACGTGCGCAAGTCCGTCAACCTGCCCATCATCAACGACGCCGAAGACGCGCACTTCTGCGAGCGTCTCGTCAACGAGGCCCTGCTCGAGCTCGATCACCACGGCACGGGCCCCGTCCACATCAACGTGCCGATGAAGGCGTACAACAACTCGTTCAACGTCAAGGAACTACCGAAGGTCACTAGGATCCGCAGGGTCGAAGCCGACCAGGCCGTTGAGTGGGCCGCATGCGCGGATCGACTCTCTCGAGCCAAGCGCGTGCTCGTGGTCGCCGGCCAGCAGTCTTCCTGCGCCGCCGAGCTCGCGTGCGCCCTTGAGAGCTTTGCAGCCAGCTACGAGGTGGCCATTGCGGCCGAGTACATGGCGAACATCCCTCGCGAACACGCCTTCAACCCGACGCTGTGCATGGAGTACCGCTACATCACGCCCAAGAAGTTCTCCGAGTTCATGCCCGACGTGGTCATCACCTTCGGTGGCAACATGACTGCGGGCCTCAAGGATATGCTGCGTAAATTCGCAGGGTCCTATGAGCACTGGTCTATCAGCGAGGACGGTTCTGTCTGCGATATGTTCAGGAGCCTAACGAGGGTGTTCGAGTGCACACCTGCTGAGTTCTTCTCGCGCATGGCCGATGCCTCCTCGTGCAAGCCCGGCGGGAGCTACCTCGCCGCCCTTAAGGCCTATGAGGCCTCCGCGACGGTGCCGGAGCTTCCCTACTCGAACATGGCCGCCATCCGCAAGGTTGTCGAGCGCGTGCCAACGGGCTCCATCCTGCACCTCGCGATCAACAACGCAATCCGTCTCACAAATTTCTTCAAGCTTCAGTCGGGTGTCAAGGTCTACGCGAACATCGGCACGCACGGCATCGACGGCTGTCTCTCGTCCCTCCTGGGCCAGGCCGCGGCGAGCGGCAGGCCCAGCTATCTCGTGATCGGCGACCTTGCTTTCTTCTATGACATGAACGCGCTTCGCATTCGCCACGTCACCGACAAGGTGCGCATCCTCCTCCTCAACAACGAGGGGGGCGAGGAGTTCTACTTCAACCAGGTGTGGAAGGACGAGGCCTCGGACCTCCACACCTGCGCTCGTCACCACACCAAGGCTGAGGGCTGGGTGCGCGAATGCGGATTCCGTTACCTGAGCGCGCATAACCCCGAGGAGCTCGACGCGGCAGTCGAGGAGTTCTTCGATGACGACGCTGAGGGCCCCGTCCTGCTCGAGGTTTTTTCCGAGATGAGCGCGGATTCCAAGCTTGTCTACGACGTTTTCGACATGACCCGTCCCCGCGACGCGCAGTCGGAAGCGATCCGCAAGTCCAAGGAGCTCATCAAGGCGACCATCGGGCAGGAGAAGGCCCAGAAAATCGCCGGGATTTTCAAAAGGTAGTCGCATGGGATTCAAAAGAGTTATTCGTAAAGCTGCAAAGCTTGTCCTGGCGTCGTCTCCAGAGAAGTTCGTGAATGTCGAAGTCGCGCAGGTGAGCGCGGGCAACGTGCTTAAGGGAAAGACTGTCGTCATCACTGGCGGCGGGCGCGGGCTCGGGCTCGCCATGGCAGAAAAGTTCATTTCGGAGGGTGCCAAGGTCGTCATCTCTGGCCGCAAGGAAGCCACTCTCAAAGCTGCCTGCGAGAAACTTGGCTCCTGTGTTACCTATGTGGTCGCCGATGTCTCCGAGGCGGAGCGCGCCGGCGAGTTTCTGGACGCATGCGAGGCTAAACTCGGCGGGCGCATCGACTGCCTGGTGAGCAACGCCGGCGTGAGTCTTCACGAGAATCGTTTCGACAACGTGACCATCGAAGGTTTCGATAAGCAGTTCGCCATTAACATGCGCGGGGCGTATTTCCTTTGTCGCGAGTTTCTTTGCCGTAAAGGGCGTGAGAAGGAGCCCTCGGGTGAGCTTCTCGTTATCACGAGCGAGACGGGCGAGCAGGCCTATGATATCCCCTACGGCATGACCAAGGCCGCCATGGACAGCTTCGTGCGTGCTGCTTCTAGGCGTATGTATCCGCTTGGGGTTCGCGTGAACGCCGTGGCACCTGGCGTTACACTTTCGGACATGACGCGCGACTACGCTGAGGCTTCCGACGGCAATATGTACCGCGAGTGTGCCTCGGGCCGTATATTCAGGCCCGAGGAGGTCGCCGAGGTCGCGTGCTTCCTTTTAAGTGATGCCTCTAAGTGTGTGTCCGGCGAGGTCATCCATACCAATGGGGGAAACCACATCAAAGCTTTTTGGGACGTGAGCTGCGATGGATAGGAAGGTTCTCGTGGTCCCGACTGGCGGGCTGCGCCGCGAGGGAATTACGTCCTCCATACTGAGCTTCATGCGCTCCATGGATCGCGACGGACTTGATGTCCGCGTGGCGGCCGTATATAACAATGAGTCAGACGTTCTTGACGAGTTGAGATTGCTCGGATGCGATGTCGTGGAGACGCCCGACAGACGCTCCGACACTTTTGGGTATGTGCGCTTTCTCATCTCGTATATGAGGCGAGAGCGTATCGACGTGGTGCACGTTCACGGGAGCAGCTCGGTTATGGCCATCGAGCTTCGGTGTGCGCAGCTCGCGGGAGTGCGCGAGCGGATTGCGCACTCGCACAACACCAGGAGCGATGATCCTCGACGGGACAAGATGCTTCGCCCCTTCTTCCGTGGTAGTTGGACGCGGGCACTCGCGTGCGGCGAGGACGCTGGCAGGTGGCTCTTTGAAGATAGCCCCTTCGAGGTCCTCCACAACGGATTTGCCCTTGAGAAGTATGCCTTCGATGCCGTGCGGCGCGACGAGGTGCGCTTACGCCTCGGATTCGGGGATGAACCTGCCGTCGCTTTCGTCGGCAACATCAACTACGTGAAGAATCAATCGTTCCTCATCGATGTGTTCGAGCTACTGTCTCGCGATGTTCCGGGTGCTAGGCTCTTCATCGTTGGCGAGGGCCCCGACCGCTCGAAGATTGAGGGATTAATTGCCGAGAAGGGACTCGCGGACTGCGTGACGATTACCGGGCGCGTTTCAAATGTTGATGAGTTCCTCCAGGCATTCGATCTTATGGTGCTCCCCTCGCTCTTCGAGGGGTTGCCCAGCGTTGTACTCGAATGGCAGGCGGCTGGACTTCCTTGTCTGGTCTCCGATGTCGTGACGGGGGAGTGCGCCGTTACCCCTCTCGTTCGATTCCTCTCACTTAGGGATGGTGCCGCCGCGTGGGCCGCTTGCGCGCGGGATGCCCTTGCGGCGGCTGGCGGCGCCGACGCGCGCCTCGATGCGAGCCGGCGCGCGCTTCCCGCGCTGCGCGAGCACGGTTTTGATATAGGCGAGGCCTCCAAGAGGCTGAAGACGATTTATCTAGGCGGTGAATGATGGGGAAGTGCCTCAAATGGTGCGCGAGCGCGGCCCGCGTCGCGTGCGCGAAGATTCGGCTCGGGTCTAGGCTTTTCCTGCCCCGCGGCGGCAAGCCTGTATATCTTGGCCGCGCGGCGAGGCTCGATGTCGCGCCCGATGGTGTCATGGTGCTCGGGAGCGGCGTTTATATCGACGATCTCTGCCGTCTTCAGGTATTGCCCGGAGCGCGCATGGAGCTCTCCGGGGGCTGCTACTTCAATACCAACTGTCGCGTTGTCGCCGCCGATTCCGTATGCGTGGGTGGGCATACCATGTTCGGACCCAACGCCTGTGTGTTCGACCATGATCACGTCTTTGACTCTAAGGGCGTTCACGGGGGACTCGTGAGCTCGCCTATCGAGATTGGCGATTGCTGCTGGCTTGGTGCCAACGTTCTCGTGACCAAGGGCGTCCATATTGCCGATCGAATCTGCATCGGGGGGGGGTCTGCCGTCACGAGGGACCTGGAGGAGCCTGGCATCTATGTCGGGGCTCCAGCTTGTCTGGTGCGGCGGACCTTCCCAGAGGGCGGTGGCGTAGATGGCGCTCCCGGGACCCCTCAAGAAGCTCAAGCGCGAGACGGTTCGGCTCAAGCTGCGCAACGGGCTGTGGCTGCCCCTCACCTGCAAGGCCAGGGCGAAGGGGCTTGACGTGGACGGCTTCACCATCATTTCCAACAACTGCTGGGGCGGCACGATCTACGAGAGCTACGGCATGCGCAAGGCCTCGCCGACCGTGGGCATGTTCATCATGCCGAGTGACTTCGTGCGCTTCTGTGCTGACCTTGACCGTCATCTCTCCGAGCCGCTCGAGTTCATATCGCCCGAGGAGTCGAAATGGAGGGAAGTCCTCAGCTCCAACGGGAACTGGGGGACGTACCTCATCGGGCGGCTGGGGGACGTCGAGCTCCAAATGCTCCACCACCACGACGAGGCGACCGCCCGCCGCAAGTGGGAGAGCCGCGTGGGCCGCGTCGACCGCAACCGTCTGATTTTCAAGCTGAACGACCAGAACGGTGCCACCGAGGAAGACCTGCTTGCTTTTGACGCCCTGCCGCTCGAGCACAAGCTCGTCTTTGCGGCGAAGGATCATCCGGACATTAAGTGCTGCAGACGTATTCATTGTCCGCGGAGCTGCGGGTTCATACCCGCTTCGTGGGAGCCCTTCGGGGCGAACCGTTCGTTCAACGTTACTGAGTACATTAACGGCTGCTTTGGCAGCTGTTAGGACCTCAAGGGGAATCGTGATATTAGAGAATCGAGACATTATCTTCGTGAGCAACGCCCTCGCAAACGGGGGCGCTGCTCGTGTCATCTGCGTCCTAGCGGCAGAGTTCACCCGTCGCGGTAAGCGTGTTGGCATCGCCGTGTACAACAATTATGAGGGTGAATATCCGGTCGTAGATGGGGTCCAAAAGGAGTATGGGCCTCAGGGTTCCGGCGGGCATTCCAAGGTGAATCGCATCTCCTGGCTGCGTGGTATTGCCAAACATAACCCCTATGCATGTTTCGTGGCGTTCGAGTACTTCGTGAACATGCAGACCATCATTGCACTCGCTGGGCTGCCCAATCGCTTAGTAATCTCAGAGCGCAACGATCCGGCGCGTGTAGGCAGTGGTAAAAAGACCAATTGGCTTCGCGAGAGGCTCTACCGCTATGCGGATATGTTGGTCTGCCAAACCGACGATGCGGCGGCGTATTTCTCGGATAAGGTTGCGAAGACCGTGATCCTCAATCCAGTAAAGGACAATTTGCCTGAACCTTTTTGCGGAGAGCGCCGGCATTTGGTCGCCTGCTTCTGCCGTTTGGAGAAGCAGAAGAATCTAGGTATGCTGCTTCGCGCCTTCGCGGAGTTCTTTGCTTCTCATGATGATTGGACACTCGAGGTCTATGGCGACGGCACGGAGCGCGATTCGCTCGTCGCACTCGCGGAAGAACTGGACATTGCGAATGTCGTCTCCATCAACCCCGGGCGTCAGGACGTGCACGATGTGGTGCGCGATGCCGGGTTGTTTGTCCTGCCCAGCGATTATGAGGGACTCTCCAACTCCATGCTTGAGGCCATGGCAATTGGCCTTCCGTGTATTTGTACCGACTGCCCCTGCGGCGGTGCGCGCATGGTGATTCATGACGGCGAAAACGGAATACTGGTTCCTGTTGGCGACGAACATGAGCTTGCTGTAACGATGACACGCGTAGCGGATGATAATGACCTCGCTTATCGCCTAGGGGCAAACGCTGCTGGTGTGAGGGAGTTACTTTCTGCTAATGCTATTGCCGATATGTGGAGTGAGGTGATTGTGGGTGAATGTAGATAACCTCGTTTTTTCAAGAAATAATCGACGCCCTATTGAACAGGACGAGGCGGTCGGCAGAAGGGCTGGCATATTCATTGCTCTTGGTTTGTTTGCCACTCCTTATGTTTTGAGGCATAGAATTATCCCTGGTAGCGAGGCGGTCTGGGCCCTTAATCCTCTTGTGTTGCTGTCTGTCGCTTGGCTTCTTCTATACATGCTTGGTCATAAGTACTCAATGTCTCGAAGCGTTAGCGTGGTCCGTTTCGTATTGTTTGCTGGTCTGGTCTTTCTTGCTTTCTCAACTGGGATGTCTATCTCTTATCTCATCTCTTGTCTCTTTCCTCTGGTTCTTCTATTGATTGTTATTCCGGAGACCATCTTCCCGTCTTTTTTTGAGGGGTTTATGAGGGTCTTAAATGTCGTTATGGTTATTATCGTCGCATGCGCTGCGTGCGATGTTGTGAGCGGTTCTGCTGTATCGAAAACCTTCACTGCATTTTATGGCTCAGCCAGTCTTGTTAGCATGAGTTCTTCAGGTCGCCTTGTCTCAATCATGGGTCACAGTCTCCTAACTGCTGAAGTCGCACTGTTATATTTTGCCTTGAGCCATATTGCTAACAGAGCAATGGGAATCAGGGTCAATCAGGTTCTCGTTACTCTTATCACGGCCGCCGTTGTCCTTCTTACCGGAAGTCGCTCGGCGATGGTTTGTCTGCTTTGCATGTTTATCCTTGCGTATTCAAATGCGGACAACATTAAATACTGCATTGTTATTATTTTTGGTTTGTTTGCGTTTTACTTAGCTGGCTTATTCGACACTATGATTGATCGAATAATGATCGGTATCAAAACAGGAGACATGACTTCATCGCGCAATATTCAACTTGACCAGTTGATTGCTGCGGGCATTATTCGTTATGAATGGTTTGCTGGTCATGAGTTTGACTATTCTAATGGCTTATTAGTTATTGCACTGGAATACCCTCTTCTCAGATTTGCTTTCAGTTATGGGATTGCTTTTGCCGTTTTGCTGGGGATCTACTTATTTTTGTTGCCACTTATGCAGACGTTTAGAAGCCTCGGTGCCGTTCCTTGTGGTCTTCTTGCTTTGTATTTTGTTCATGTCAATACCTATTCATCAATTTGTTCGACCCAGGACGGAATGTTGCAATGTGTAATTGTCGCTTGGCTTTTTATCGGGGCAGCTCGATATTTGGCATATCTTCAGGTTTCGCGAAGCACTGAACCGGGTGAGTAATTTGCGCATTTGCTTTGTCTGCCAATCGCTCGCCGGTCTTGGTGGGCTTCAGAGGGCTGTCGCGCTGTTGGCCAACGAGCTCGTTTCGCGCGGTGTGGATGTCTCTGTTCTCATGGATACCCCCGAGCTGGGCGAGAATCCCTATGGCTTGAGCTCTGATGTTTCGATCCTGCCCGTCGGCATCAAAGGGGCTTCCAAGCCGCTTGGCAAGCTCGTTTCTAAGGTCAGGCGACATTCCGGTTTATTGAAGCCAATTTGTCACGAGCACAGTCTCGGTGGCTCAGTAATTGATAAAAAGTCCCTTGCGGCTGTGCACGAGGCTCTAAAAGAGGGCCGTTTCGACGTGGTTGTCGGTTGTGATCCGCTTCATACTATCGTTGCGGTGTATGCCTGCGACGGCTTGAGCATCGATGTCTGCGGCTGGCAGCACAGCACCTATGACGGCTATTTCAATCAGAGCGGCAGGGGCTTTTACGGTCAAGACTGCCTCTATGCATTTGCGCTCAGGCGCTGCAAGGTGAATTTCGTACTTACCGAGCAGAGCAAGGAAGTCTATGAGCTACACACCGGGCATTCGGCGATTGTCCTCCCCAATTCCATCGTGAATATGGGCACGAGAGGCTACGCGGAGAACTGCGTGCTTTACTGCGGTCGTCTTGATCCCGGCTCCAAAGGCGCCGACTACATCCCGCGCATCGCGGAGGCGCTCGCGGTGAGAGGTTTTGCCGGAGAATTCCTCGTTGTGGGAGACGGCCCTTACCTCCCGAGCCTTGAGGAATGGTTAGAGGACGCTAGGCTACCGTTCAAAATGGAGCTCAAGGGCTTCGTCACCGACGCTGAGCGTTATTACGAACAGGCGACCGTCCTCATCTCCCCGTCTCGCTGGGAGGGGTTTGGGCTGTCCATCCTGGAGGCGATGTCGCACGGCGTTCCCTGCGTTGCCTTTGAGAACGACGGCCCCTGCTCGCTCATTGATGACCCGGTGGACGGCCTCATCGTTCCCAACGGGGACGTGGAGTCCCTTGCCGAGCGCACTATGGAGATTCTCGGCGACGAGAGGCTTAGAAGGTCGATGGGGGACGCCGCCGTCGAGGCTGCACGGGGATACCTGGTCGGCGCGCAGGCGGACCGGTTCCTCGAGTCGTTGAAAGGATAGGAAATGGCTAAGAAGCTGCTCATAACCATAGACACTGAGGCGGACAACCAGTGGGATGTCTCGAACGGCATCTCGACCGAGAACACTCTGTTCCTACCGAGATTCCAAGAGCTTGCCGAGAATTACGGTTTTGTGCCCACCTGGCTTACCAACTGGGAGATGTGCCAAGACGATCGCTTCGTGAGGTACATGAAGCCTAAGAACGACTCAGGTAAATGCGAGATCGGCATGCATTTGCATGCCTGGAACAACCCGCCGGAGTTTCCACTCGAGGAAAAGACCGATCAGCGCGCCTACCTCATCGAGTATCCCGAGGAGCAGATGGAGGCCAAGTTCGACACTCTGCTCGAGTCGCTCCGCAATCGTTTCGAAGCTCCCGTGACCTCCCATAGGAGCGGGCGCTGGGCGCTCGATGAAAGGTACGCGGCCCTCCTCGCGAAGAAGGGTTTCATTGTCGACTGTTCCGTGACCCCGCATATGGACTGGACTATGGCGCCGGGGCAGACGGGCCTCCCTGGTAGCGATTACTCGCAGTCACCCGAGCATCCTTTCGAGCTGTATTCCGGGCTTCTTGAGGTGCCAATGACGATCAGGAGGACTCACCGGTTCGCCTTCGATGCCCTTCTTGAGCCGAAGGATGTGCTTCGCCAAGGTAAACGGCTTGTTAAGGGTCAGTGGCAGTGGTTGAGACCACCCAAGAATCCTTCGGCGAGCGCTCTGCGCGGTCTTCTAGACGATGTCGACTCGTCAGCCGACACGTATGCGATGTTCATGATCCACTCCTCGGAGCTCATGCCCGGGGGGAGCCCAAATTTCCCGGACGAGAATTCTGTCGACGACCTGTTTGGTGTCATCGAGAAGGCTTTCTCTCATGCCGCAGAGCTAGGCTTCAAGGGTCAGGGATTGACTGCGTTTGCTAAGGATTACTACATATGTAGGAGAACGGATTGAAGAAGTTGGACCTTAGAGGGATCAAGCGAAAGGTGCGGGGCGAGGGCTTCTGGGCTCGCCTGTTCAGGAACGCTGCAACAGCGCTACTAGGAACTAGTGGGGCACAAGCGATAGGGATTATTACCCTTTCGATTCTCGTGCAATCGCTTGGCGTCACTCAATATGCGTTTTTCGTTCTTGGACAACAGTATATGACCGTCGTTGATGCACTCGTGAACTTCCAGTCATGGCAAGCAATAATTAAGTTTGGTGCCGACGCAAAGTCAAAGAAGGAGGACGAGCGACTGTTCGCTGACCTGAAGCTTGGCATTTTGATGGACGTTGCTACTGCAGTGGCTGGAACGGTTCTTGGTCTTCTTGTCCTTACATTCGTCTGCGACCTGATGGGCTGGGGCTCCGAGGTCAGACTGGCTGCCTATATATTCTCCCTTGAGATCGTTTTTCATATTGAGGGCTCTTCGATTGGCATTCTTCGCCTATTTGACAAGTTCCAATGGACGGCAATTAACAGCATTGCTCTTGCTGTGTTAAAGCTTCTAGTGGTTGGCGGTTACTGCTTTTTGCCAATAGAGCACACGATGATTGGGTATGTGGTTGTTTACGTTGCGACGGATATTGCCAACCATGTTTCTTTGCTTTTCTTGGCATTATTTTTCTTGCACCGTAGGTTTGGGCTTAGAAGAATTTTGCTTGCACCACTCTCCTGTCGCGATCGCGAATTTGTTTCATTTTGCCTCTGGTCAAACCTGGGTACAACTGTCGATGTTCCTGTAAAGTACCTCGATGTATTCATTATTTCTGCGGTTTCTGTTGAGATGGTCGCAGTCTATAAGGTTTTTAAGCAGGCGTTACAAGTTTTTTCGCTGTTAACTAACCCCATCTCGACCGCTATCATGCCTCAAATGTCTGAACTTGTCTCGGAGGGAGAACAAAGGAAGGCGTTTGATGTTGTCCTCAAGATTAGAAATGCCATTTGCATGGTTATGGTTGCTTGCTTGATCGGAGCATCATTGCTAGGCTACCCGCTATTCAATGTTCTCTTTGGGCACGTTTATGCTGCAAATCTTCCGCTGTTTCTTATATTGCTCGCGGTACATTTCTATGCGCTGATGTATGTTGCCCTTCATCCGTATTTCTTCTCTCTTGGACTTGCCAAAGAGGACAGCATGGTCAGTCTTGTCTCCAATGCTGTCTATCTTGGTGTTGCTTTTGCGCTGGTTCGCTATCTCGGTGTTTATGCAATTGTTCTCGCTTCAGCGCTCCAGTATTTGTCCACCAATTTAACCAAGGTACGGATCGTGAAGATGAGGCTGGCAGACCTCGGATAGGGTGAATTTATGTCTATCGTGTCGAATATTGCTTGGAAGTTAATGCCCAGCAAGAAGAAACTTGAAAAACTAAAAAAGCGTGGCCTTGTTATCGGTGAAGGATGTGAAATTCTCAACGGATATGAATTTGGGTCAGAGCCTTATCTGGTCGAGATCGGTAACAACGTTCGTATTACGCGCGGCGTGAATATCACGACGCATGATGGTGGTGTATGGGTTCTTCGCCACCTATATCCGGAGTTATCCGACATCGATTGCTTTTCTAGGGTGAAGATTGGCGATAACTGCCATATAGGTCTCAATGCGACAATCATGCCGGGCGTCACTATCGGTAAAAACTGCATTGTCGGTGCTGGTGCAGTTGTTACCCATGACATCCCTGACAATTCTGTGGCGGTGGGTGTGCCTGCGAGAGTTATTGAGAGCGTGGAGGAGTATCGAAGAAAGAGTGAAGGGTCTTTTTTGCATACCAAGATGATGGCCTGGTCGGAGAAACGCGCTGCCGTTGAACGAGAGATTCGCGAGTCTGGTGAAAAATGATTACATCTAAACAAGAACTCAATGAGTTTCTCGAGTGCGATAGGCTTGCTTTACATCAGACGAGGTCTCGCCCAAGATTCTTCGGTGACGATGTGTGGAAATATCAGATTCGTTTGCGAAAGACTGAATGGTATTGGTACTCGGGGAAGTGTCTGAGAAATCCTTTTAACGCTGTGAAATTTCTGATCAGTAGGCACCTTCTTGCTAAGCGCGCTATAAGGCTTGGATTCTCTATTCCAATTAATGTTTTCGATAAAGGACTATCGATTGCTCATTACGGAACAATTGTCGTTAACGCTCATTCAAAGGTTGGTCGAAACTGTCGTATACAGGAGTGTGTGAATCTTGGGGCGACCGGGGGCAACAGTCTTTCGCCAATGGTTGGCAATAACGTGTTCATTGGAACTGGAGCAAAGCTAATTGGCGGTATTACCGTTGCCGACGGTGTTTCAATTGCTGCGAATGCTGTCGTAGTGAAGGATATTTTGGAGCCAAATACAACTTGGGGTGGAGTTCCCGCAAAGAAACTCTCTAATAACGGATCGAGGGAGTTTATCGATTCGCGTGTTTACAGTACTGTCAGTTAGGACTTCTATATGAATATTGAAAAGCTACGCCAGCATCCCTTTGTTGTGTTCGGCCAAGAACACTATAACCCTTTGGGGATTGTGAGAACGCTCGGTGAAAATGGCATCCATCCGACTGCCTTTGTATATGGAGGCGGGTTGAGGCTGACTTCAAAAAGTAAGTATTTGAAGAAGGTCTATGAGTTCGAGTCGCTCGATGAAGCCTACTATAAGCTACTTAAGTTTATAGAAAGTTGTGAGGGTCCCAGGCCGTTTATCTTGACTTCTGACGATACGACTGAGAGCTACCTTGATCAGCGCTATGACGAGCTTGTTGATAAGGCTTATTTTTTTAACGCTGGAAAAGCGGGCCGTGTAACAGCATTTATGGATAAGAAAGCGATTCTCGCTGCAGCTCAGAAGCACGGTCTTAATGTTTTGGATGCGGTTGTTACCGAACGCGGCGTTGTGCCAGAGGGTCTAGATTACCCTGTGATTACCAAAGCGATAACTCCGACTATGGGCGCTTGGAAAAACGATATGCACATTTGTAATAACGAAGATGAGCTTCGCGCGGCTTTCGATTCCATTCGAAGCGATGAAGTGCTTGTTCAGAAATATATCGTTAAAAAGAATGAGCTATGCATGGAAGGCATTTCCTCTCCCGAGGGGTGCGACATGTTGATTACCATTGCGTCTACATACAATTATTATCTTCCGATGAGCTATAGCCCTTATATGACGGTGGGCAATCTCAAAAATCCTGAGCTTGAGGCGAAGCTGAGCGAGCTCATGGCCGACATTGGTTTCACTGGAGTTTTTGAAATAGAGTTTTTGGAGGACCAAGAGGGCAACCTTTGGTTTGGCGAGATCAACTTTAGGAACTCCACCTGGAGTTATGCTTCCACATGTGCTGGCATGCCGCTTGCACTGATATGGGCTGATTCTCAACTCACGGGCATAGTTGATCGGTCACTTCTGCGTAAAGTGCCTGATGGTTTTACTGCAATGGTGGAGATTACTGACTACCGCGAGCGCGTAAAGAAAGGCAAAGTTTCCTTGGGGGCATGGCTTTCTGATTTTAAGAATGCAGATTGCAGGTATTATCTAGGCCGTCATGGCGATATTGCACCTGTGGCTTCTTTGCTCGGGACGAGTGTTCGTCGCAAGCTGCATTTGGATCGCTAAGCTGGTGTGCGATTTGAGTAATTTCAAAAAAGTACTTGCAGTTTGTGGCGCTTGTATAGGGTTGTACATCGGTTCGGGTTTCGCTAGCATGCAGGAAGTCTTGCAATACGAGGCCTCCTACGGCAGTATGTTTTGGGTTGTTATTGCTGTTACTGCTATTGTTTATCTTTATACCAATTTGTCCTTTTCTATTAATGGTGCAAAGAATGAGATTAAGCGCGGCGGCGATATTTATGGTGTATATTGCGGCAAAATCATCGGTGGTTTCTATGACTGGTTTGCGGCGCTGTTTTGCTACATGAGCTTTGTAGTAATGCTCGGCGGTGCGAATTCGACCGCTATGCAACAGTGGGGTTTGCCCAATGGGGTCGGTGCTGTGATTCTTGCTTTTGCGGCCGTTGTAACGGTGGTTTACGGACTAGAGAATATCGTTAAAGTTTTAAGCTTTCTCGGTCCGCTAATTATTGTTTTTTTACTTGCCATAGTTGGGTACTCGTCGATCTTTGGCTCAATGGGATTCGTCGACGGCTCATCTGCCATCGACTCTAATGTATTTGATGTCGTTCAGATTGGCGGCGGTAATCCTCTGGCGTCAGGCGCATCATATGCTGGCTTTGTAATTCTGTGGTTTGCTGCTTTTCTTGGCGAGCTTGGCGCAAGGGAACAATTAAAAGATGTCAAGCGCGGAATGTTGCTTTCGAGTTTGTTTATATTTGGCACGGCGGCACTGTGCTGCGTTGCTTTGATTTCAAATATCGATTTAGTGTGGGATGCGCCAATCCCAACACTTGTGCTCGCTAACAGAATGAGCCCTTTTCTTGGACTTATATTTGCTGTTGTCATATTTGTCGGTATCTATACGAGTGCTGTGCCGTTGCTATGGACCGGAGTTAAGCGTATGGCCGTTGAGGGGACTTCACGTTATAAGTGTGTCGTCATTCTCGGAGGAGTTATTGGATGCATTATCGCTTGTCTGGTTCCTTACGCTCCGCTTCTGAATGTTCTTTACGGGCTTAATGGGTACCTTGGCTTTGCTCTCATGGCATTTATGGTTATCCATGATGTTAGGTCTTTGGTTCAAAAGTGATGTATTGATCTAACTTACCAATATTGAAATAAGGGGTGTCAGCTTAAGTTGACACCCCTTATTAATATGTTATGACCTTCGTTCGTTTTATATGTTCCAATAGATGGATGGCAGATTGCATTGAATGCCATATTGTTAGGGTGGCGCCCAGTATCCGTTTTACGATAAACAATAAAGCACCGGGGTTCATATCATCTCTGCTATATCTAAGTACAATAACGGCAATTTAGCACTTGGGCAACGGGATTAGCTTGGGTTTCGGTGCCCATTTATGGCAACCGCCTGCTTCGCGTCGCAGTCAAATATTGGCATTGGCTGCGGCGCACTTCTCTGTCCATTCATCTGCTTTGCCGTTTCGCACAAAGTAATTGTTGGACAGATCAGTTGAACGGTAGGCGTAGTCGTCCTTTTGATAGTTGGCCGTGTGGTCGGAGTGGGCGATAGCCATGAGTTCGTCGGTCAGGCCAAAGTACAGATGTCGCTGGTCCAGGCCCCCGTACCAGTTGTCGCTGGTGTCGTCCCAAGTTAGGTCCATCTGGCACCATTTGTCGTCGATCTTTACGGCGTTCCAGGTGTGGCCGTTGCCGGTGATGCGCCCGTTGGCGATGCCCGCAGCGTCAAGGAGCTTGGAGTAGATGCGCTGGTAGCTCTCGCAGGTGCCCTGGTGGCGCGTGAGGCCGCTTTCGGCCGAGCACCAGTTGAGGCTGTGGTCGTACTCCAGCTGGTCGAGCGTCCAGTCGTGGAGCCACAGCGCCATGTCGTATTCCGAGCCGTTTGTCTCTTGCCTGCACAGAGCCACGGCGTTGTTGAGGATCTGCGTGACGCTTGGGCGTGCGGCGTCGTTTACGGTCACCTCCGCCGTGGTGCGCAGGTAGTAGATCCCCTTGTCGTTTTGGGGGTCGTTTCTGTCGTTGTCCATAAAGTAGAAGTGGATGCGGTACGTGCCCGATGCCGTGAAGTCGAAGGTGAAGTCGTGGCCCGCGGTGCCCAGGCTGTAGTAGCTGGCCCATGCCGGGCGTGACGGGTCGCAGACGCTTTCCTGGCTGCCGCCGTCCCAATAGGTGGGCACGTCCATGCGCGCCTTGGCCTGGGACGAGCCGTTGGCCTGGGTTACGTGGAAGGTCGTCGCGGTGCCCGCGGGGGCGTCGTTCCACGAGACGGTGAAGGTGACGCCGTTTTGGCTTGCGGTGGCGGAGTGGGCGTAGCCGGTTTGTGACGTGGCGGAGATCGCCTCGGGCGCGGGATTGGCTTGGGCTCGTAGGGATGGGGCGGGGGTGCCTGTTGCGGCGGCGGTGCCGTCGGCGCTTTCCGTGTTGACGGCGCTGGTGCCGGTGGATGTTGCGGTGCTGTCCTCTACGGTATCTGCTGTCGCATTTGTGTTGGGGCCGTCTTCGGCCTTGCCTGCGTCGCTGCTCGCGGCGTCGGCTTGCGCCTGCTGCACTGCGGCTGCCTGAGGCTGGATGGCTTCCGCGACGGCTGCCATGGGCATCGTCGAGCTGACCATGGACGTGCACGCGATCGCGCAGAGCAGGTAGTAAAGGGGTCGTTTCATAGCGGAGCCTCTCGGTGAGCAGCCAATAGGGTCCAAAGGCAGCTCCAGGCCAGCACTCCGCACATTTTTTGTTGGGGTTTATTTTACGGGAACCCCAGTCAACATCAGCGAACTTTCTGGGGAATGTTGGGGTGGGGAGAGGGAGCGGGCCTGCTTTAGTCCCCGGCGGCGCTCTGACCTGTGCTGTGTTGGCTATAAGCGATGCGGCAGATTCAACATGAGGCCGTCTTCCGCTTCTTCGAGACTCGCCACTGAGGCCTTTCAGGAAAAGTCAGCGAGGCTGCTGCCTAGTTTATTGCGGCTTACGACCGGGCAATAAGCGGGCGTCTCAACATGTTGGTCGGTACCGTCAAGATTCTTTCGCAAATTGATCGAGGCGGCCTCGGCCCCGCC
>NZ_QRXX01000008.1:0-134509 GCF_003462695.1 Collinsella sp. AF16-8 | reverse complement strand
GGCCGTGTTCCGCTATGCGGTTGTCAATTTGCGAAAGAAATTATGCGTCACCCGAAAATCCGACGAACTCAAGGTAGACAGTTAGAAAATACAAGATGGTGCTGAAGTTCGACAGAAAAACGAACGTCATATAAAGCAAAACCGTACGGTTTTTCATGCTCCACCCTCCAAGAGTCAGCAATCTAAATCGGAATCTTGGAAAAGCATGAGGGCAAAGCTGTCAGCTATGTGTTACAAGGCGTCAATAATCACTTGATGCCTCGAAGCCAATTAATCTCACGAAGCAAGATGACGCAATAGGTGCAGAAAAACCGACTGGTGTCGATCAGTCCAGGCATTTTGTCGATAGCAAAAGTAGATGGGCAAGGCTACGTCATGTGAGGCTTCAATGGAGCACTCGCTCACTTCCGATCCATCCGATGCGAGAGAAGAGCCAGAAAAACTCAATATCAATCCCCCGGCTTGAAGAAACTCAGCCTGCGCCCTGTTTCCGTATTCGACATCGCGAAAGCGGAAATTAACCAGCTGAGCTTCGGGACATTGATTGATTGCATTGAGACAGGGTGACAAATTAATGGGAACAGCGAGCCTGCCGCCCAGTAACTCACGAATGGTCATAGCGTCAACAGATTGATGACCAGCTGGACATGAAAGAACCCTGAGCTCCTTTTCACCCATATATTTTGAAGAAAGGACGCTGTCCCGTGGTTCCTCAAACGAGATAGCCGCGTCCGAAATTCCAAGTATAAGTGATTCAAAGCATGTTGCCGTTGGCTGATGCCACACATCAAGATGAATCTGAGGGTGCGAGCGTTCAAACGAGTCATACCAGTTTTCGGCAAAAAGGCGCCCCCGCCCATGAAGGCAGGGGGCATAAAGACGAAAGTGGCCGTCGGGCGAGACGCCGTCGTCCCTCGATTGAGCGTACTTTTTGAGATCGTCGACTTGTGCCAGAATCACGCGTGCACGACGCGCAAATTCTCTGCCCGCCGGAGACAAAACAGCCTCCCCCGCCGATCGGTCGAGCAAAACAATCTGATACTCAGATTCCAACTTTTTGATTGCCGACGAAACAGCCTGCGGACTCACATGAACGGCGCGAGCTGCTTTGCGCACGCCGCCATAGTTCGCTACCGCTTGAAGGTATTCGAGTTGAGAAAGCTGCATAGATTACTCCAAAGGCAGCCAAGTCGACGGCCTACGCGCCCTCAGATGAGGTTCTCGCCCAGGTTCTTGCCACCGAGAACGTGCATGTGGAAGTGCATGACGGTCTGGCCGGCGTTGACGCCCTTGTTGGAGATGACGCGGAAACCGTCCTCCAAGCCCTTGGCCTTGGCGACCTCCTGGATGGCGTGAGCCATGGCGCCCATGGTCTCGGCAGGTACGTTGTCGGCGATGTCACTGTAGTGCTTCTTGGGGATCACGAGCGTATGGACCGGCGCCTGGGGATTGAGGTCGTCGAAGGCGATGACCTGGTCGTCCTCATAGACAACGGTCGAGGGGATCTCGTGGTTGGCAATTTTGCAGAAGATGCAATCGCACATGGTTGGTTCCTTTCTCACAGACCAAGGTAATTATATTTGGTCGGGATGGTTAGAACGAGAGGTTGTCGTCGGTGTTGGCGGCTTCGCCGTCGGCGAGTACGTCGTTGCCGTCGACGTCCTTAAGGAGCACCGAGACTTTCTGCTCGGCATCGGACAAGCGGGTGCGCAGGCTCTTGAGGAGCTCGACGCCGCGGGTATAGCTCTCGAGCGACTCCTCAAGCTCCATATCGCCCGACTCCAGGCTACGGATGATGAGCTCCAGCTCCTGCGAGGCCTGCTTGTAGGTGAGCTGCTCCACCGGGGTCTTCTCTGCCATATATGTTTCCTTTCCTAAAGGTTTATCACTATGAAACGCGGTCTACTCGACTGCGTTGACGGTTGCCGACACGTTGCCGTCCGCCATGCGCACGCGGATGGCGTCGCCGGGCTTAAAGGTCTTGGCGCTCGTAGCAACCCCATCATCGCTGTACGCGATGGAGTAACCGCGGGCAAGTACCTTAAGCGGCGACAGGGCATCGAGCGAAGCCGCCGCTCGGCCCAAGTCGGACGCGGGCTTGCTGAGCATCGTGCGCCCCTGATGCTCCAGACGGGAACTCGCAAGCGTGAGCGCAGGGCGTTTGCCATCGAGCCCCGAAGTGCTTGCAACCAAACGCTCGGGCAGGCGCTCAAAGTTGGAGCGGAATGCCCCGACCGAGCGCGCTATGGCGCCCGACAGGCGGTCGGCAGTCAGGGCAAGCTCGGACTCGCGACGCTCAACCATAAACGTTGGATCGTTAAGACACGGGCGGCACGCGGCTGCATCGAGCGCGTCGCCCAGACGAGCCGTATAGGTGTCCCAGGCACGACGGCCGCGTTGGTCGAGCATTTCCAGATCGACCTGATCAGACCCGATCATCGAAGCCATCGCGGCGCCCAGACGCTGATGGCGCGTCTCGAGCACGTCGGCCAACTCCGTCATAGCCGGCGCCACCGATTCTGCCGCTGCCGTTGGCGTGGAGGCGCGACGGTCGCTCACCATGTCGCAGATCGAGGTATCGGGCTCATGCCCAATGCCCGTCACCACAGGCACGGGACAGGCTGCCACCGCACGGGCAAGCTCCTCGTCGTTAAAGGTCATGAGGTCCTCAAAGGAGCCGCCGCCGCGCACCAGCAAAATACAGTCGGGCGCCGGCGCAATGGAAGCGGCGCGGCGCAGGCCCTCAATGAGCTCGGCCGGCGCACCCTCGCCTTGAACCTTGGCGCCCACACAGACGAGCTCGACAAGCGGGTTGCGACGACGCAATGTGCGCTTGACGTCGTCGATTACGGCACCCGAAAGCGAGGTGACGACCGCCACGCGGGAGCAGAACACCGGGATGCGGCGCTTGCGCGCTTCGTCCATCAGGCCCTCGCGGCGTAGCTTTTCGGCCAGTTGCGCCACTTGTTGACGCAGCAGACCCTCCCCCGCCAGCGAGAACGAGCGGGCAACGAAGCTCATGCGACCCGTAGGCTTGTAGAGATTGAAGCTGCCCTTAAAGCTTACCTGCATGCCGTCGCGCAAGTCGAAGGTGCGCTTAAGGTAGGCGCCCTTCCAGATGATGCAGTCGACGGCGGCCGAGTCGTCTTTAATCTGGAAGTAGCAGTGGCCGCTTCGGGCGTTGGGACCACGGAAACCCGTGACCTCGCCCAGGACACTCAGCTGCGGAATGGCATCGAGCGCACCGGCGGCGATCTCTACCGCCTGGCTCACGCTGAGCTCCTTACGCTCCTGCTCGTCCGAACCGTCGAACTCGGCGGAAACGGCATTGCCGGTTAGATTCCAGCCTGCCACGCAGCCTCCTTTCGTCATCGTGCACAAGGGCTCCGGCCCTGCGCAAATTTAAGTCCAACACATAGTACAGCGCCGCGGGGACACGAATCCCCGCGGCGCCTGCCTGTCCCATTTGTTATCGGTTGGAGTTTCTGTTGTAGCGAGCCATAAGATAGAGCAGCTGAATAATCGAGGTGAGCGCAGCGGCAACATAGGTAAGCGCGGCGGCCGTCAGCACCTTCTTGGCACCGTTGACCTGCTTGGAACTCATGCCCGACTGCTCGATATACGCCACGGCGCGGCGGCTGGCGTCAATCTCGACCGGCAGCGTAACGAGCTGGAACAGCACGCTAAACGAGAAGAAGATCAGCGCGAGGGTCGTGAGTCCCGCGATGTTCATAAACAGGCCCAAGAGCAACACGATGGTCCAGGTGTTCTGGGTAAAGTTGACGACCGGCACGAGGGCGGTACGTACCTTCATCATGGCATAGCCGCTTTGACGCTGGGCGGCATGGCCCGCCTCGTGGCAGGCGACGGCAACGCTTGCGACCGAACCGCCCGAACGATTGGCATCCGACAGATACAGGTTGTTGTCCTGCGGGTTGTAATGGTCGGTGAGCTCGCCAGCGACACCCTTGATACCCACGGCACTACAACCGTTGGCATCGAGCATGCGGCGAGCGACCGTGGCACCCGTATCGCCGTCCGAGCGAACCTTGGACCAGGTTTTGTACGTCGAGTTGATATAGTTCTGTGCGGCAAGGCCAAGCACCGTGCAGACAAGAACAACCAGCAGGTACAGCGGGTCGATGCCAAAGCCGTATCCATAGTAATAGGGCATGCGAATTCCTCCGAATCGAGTTACACGTTGGAGGCATTCTACCCACTCAGCAGACTAGGCTTCCCTATAACAACTCAATCTTTCCGTCCTTCACGGTGAGCCCCATATTGCCGGAAAGCAGATCGTCCAGGCGCGAACCCACAAGCTCAAAACGCCAGCCTTCGCGCAGGGGGCTTTGCTCAGGATGCTCGATGTAATCGGCCAGGTCATCGCGCGAGGCAATGACCGAGGTCGCCACCCCCGAGCGCTCGGCAACCAGGCGGATGAGCGCGTACATGAGATCCGTCACGCTCTCCAGCTCCGGAGAGATCTGGCGATGCCCGCGCACCATGAGCGGCAGGCGATCGTGCGGGCAGCTCGCACCGCGCTTGATGGCCATGAGCGCGCCGTCCACGTCGCGCTCCCCCAACTGGTCGGTACCGCGAATGCTACGGAACTCCTCAACGCGCACGGGATTGCGCTTAACGAGCGCCAGCAGCGTATCGTCGGACATGACCCACTTGCGCGGGATGTTGCGGCGCTCGGCGCGGTCCTCGCGCCAGGCGGCGAGCTCGCGCGCGATGCCCAACTGGTGACGGCTGCACGAATTGATGCGTTTGACCTTACGGAACGCCTCGTGGCGATCGGCGCGATAGTGCGACTCGTCAGCCAGCGGGCGCAGCTCGTCGAGCACCCAGTCCACGCGGCCCAGCTCGCGCAGGCGGCTCATCATCTCGGTATAGGCGACGATCAGGTACTTGACGTCATCGATCGCGTACTCGATCTGTTTGTCGGTCAGCGGGCGACGCGACCAGTCGGTCAGCGACTCGGTCTTGGGCAGCGAGACGCCGCAAAACGTCTGCACGAGCGCGCCGTAGGAAATCTGCTGGCGTTCGCCCAAAAAGGCGGCGGCCACCTGCGTGTCAAAAATCGGACGCGGCAGCACGCCCACGGTATGGAGCATAACCTCCATATCCTGCGAGCAGGCGTGGAAGACTTTGATCACGCTCTCGTCGGCCATAAGCTCGGCCAGCGGCGACAGGTCGTCGATCACCAGAGGGTCGACCGCAACGCTCTCGGCAGGGGTGGCAATCTGAACCAAACACAGGCGCGGATGGAACGTGCGCTCGCGCAAAAACTCGGTATCGACGGCAATCGCGTCAAACTCACGGGCGCGCTGGCAAAAGTCGAGTAGAGCCTGATGTGTGGAAATGTACATATCAACCCATCGAATAAGGTTAGGCCCGAAAAACACGGGTAGGATATCGGCATTGCCTTACAACTATACTCGGTTAGTCACAGAACGGGAACGTAAGTATGCGCTGCCTTATCATCCACAACCCGGCATCGGGCCCCAGCTCAGATGAAATCTACGCATTCACGCACGCCCTCGCGCAGGGCGGCGACGAGGTCGTGATGCGTTTTATCGGCGATGGCATGGAACCCGAAGACGCCGTGGCAGACGTGCGCGAGTTTGATCGCGTGGTGATTTCGGGCGGCGACGGCACCGTCTCCAACGTACTCGACCAAATGCGCGGATGCGGCGTCCCCACGCTCGTCTTCCCCTCCGGCACAGCCTGCCTGTTCTTTAACAACATCGGTAATGCCCCCGAGGCAGCGGCACTTGCCAAGGCCTGCCGTGCCGGTCGCACGGTCAAAGTGGACATGGGCGAGCTCTTTTGGCTCGACGAGAACGGCAACGAAAGGCGCCACGGCTTTATCATCATCGCCGGCTCGGGCTTCGACGCCGAGATCATGATGAAGGCCGCCCCTACCAAAAACGACATCGGCGAGATCGCCTACTTCCTCTCCGCGCTCGCCACGCCCAACCCCACGGTGGCGCACTTTACCATCGAGCATGACGGCATTGTCGAGGAGCTCGATGGCATCTGCTGCATGGCCGGCAACACCTCGGTCATCCAAAACGACATCAACCTGTTCCCCAACTGCCGCATGAACGACGGCATGGTCGACATTGCGGTCATCGAACCCGTGCGCACCGTGCAGCTGCTGCCTACCGTGATCACCGCTGCGCTTGACCCCGCCGGCAAGGTACTCGGGCGCCCACAGTTCAAGATCATCCAGACCAAGGAAGCCAAGATCACCTGCACCCCGTCACTGGGCATGCAGTTCGATGGCGAGATTATCTCCAGCAATTCGGGCGTCTTTGGAGCCCGCGCGCTTCCGCAATGCCTCGACCTCATCGTCGACGAATTCTCCCCGCTCGGAAAATAGGAGGACCCTATGAACGACAATCCCCTGATCGGCTTTATTGTCATCGTCTTGGCCATGCTCGTCGGTTACGCCATCAACGTGATTCACCGCCGGAAGAAGTAATTCCACATTGGAATGATATTCATCCAATTATCGTCTCCCCTGCTGTTTATGCATTTGCCAAACAGCGGGGGATTTTCATTTCGGGCATTCCCAGCTACTTTATTCGTCTACAGTAATTGCAGGGCGTCTTTATTAAAGTAAAGCTACAAACTGAGTACAATTAACCGCTCATCGCATATTTCATCACGCTTATCGAGTAAGTTTCTTTCATAGATGAATATTGTTTCCAGTTCGTTACGCTAATGAGGTGTCTTTATTGGCTGAAGCCCTCTGGCGACAGAGGGCTTTCGCACGCTGGGAGGGAAAATGAGGAAAACTCGCCCCGTCAACGCGCTCAAGAAGCTAGGCATAGGCCTCGCCTTTGGAGCTGCGACCATCATGTCCATGCCGACATCTGCGCTCGCCTGCACGCAGATGTACATGGGCAAAAACCTTACGGCCGACGGCAACACGTACTACGGCCGCGCCGAGGACTTTGGCAAGCGCTATCTTAAGCACTACGGCATCGAACCTGCCCACGAACCTGGCTTTACGTACAGCTCGATTGAATCTGCTTTTGAATACACTTCGAACAAGCCCACCTATCGCTACAGCTATGTACGCGACCACCCCTCCAACTGGGAGGGCCGCACCGATGCCTACTCCGAGGCCGGCATCAACGAGAAGGGCGTCTCCTGCTCCGCCACGTTGAGCACCTCCTATAACGAAAAGGCAGAAGCCGCAGACCCCATCGATGAGAAAGTAGGTCTGGGCGAGTACAGCTACGGCAGCATCATCCTGGGCGAGAGCGCCACGGCCCGCGAGGGCGTCAAGCTCCTCGGCAGCCTGATTGACGAGAAGGGCACCTGCACCAACGACCAGATCATCATCTCCGACAACAACGAGACCTGGCTGTTCGCCACACTTTCTGCCCATCAGTGGATCGCCATGAAGTTGACCGATGACGTCGCCTCGCTCAACCCCAACATCGGCGGACTCAATTACGATGTCGACCTTGATGACGCCGAGAACTGCCTCCACTCCGAGGGCATCCAGACCATGCCCGAGGAAAATGGCTTCGCCGAGTACACCGACGGCAAGTTCGACGTTGCCAAGACCTATGGCGAGAGAATCACTGAAAGCGGCAGGCATCAGTGGACTCGCTATGTCCAAGGCCGAGACTACTTCATGAACCCGCTAATCAAGGACAAGGACTACACCATCGTTAAAGACGAGGATGGTACCGGCGCAGCCGTCAGCGAAATTCAGCCCCTGTTCTTCAAGCCTGGCAAGTCTGGCTGGAGCACCTTTGAGCTGATTCGTGCCTTTGGCAACCGCGGCGAGAACGTTCCCGGACTCAACGCGGTCACCGATGGTGTCTACGCCATCGGCACCGAGCGCAACACCGAGATCAACCTCTTCCAGATTCGTCGTGGCCTTGACCCCCAGGTCGCCACCATCCAGTGGGAAATGCTCTCCCGCGCCGCATACTCTGTTGCCATCCCGCTGTACTCTGCCCTGATAACCGAAGTTAGCCCCTACTTCAGCGATCAGACTGTCTCCTTCGATCACTGCAAACAGACTGACGTCGTGTACAACGAGGAGCCCGAAAACTCCATCAACTACGTCCTCATGGACATCAGCTCCCTCTGCTTTGAGAATCCCGATACCCTTGGTATCAGCGTCCGCTCCTACCTCGATGCACTCCAGAACGAGCTCATCGAGCAGAACAAGGAAGTCGACACCGCCATGCTGGCCGAGACGACCCCCGAGGGCCGCACCGCCCTAGCCAACAAGGCCGGCAAGGCTGCCACCGAGAACACTTACGTCAAGTGCAAGGCCCTGCTCCAGGAGATGCGCGAATACCTGAAGGCTGAGAACTTCGACGAGCCCTTCACTCCGAGCGATCTGAACACTGAGACCAACGGCCTCAAGGTATCCATCACCTACGCCAAGGATGCTCTTGCCACCGACCCCGTCACCCCGGATCAGCCCGGTACCCCCGAGCAGCCCGGCACTCCCGAGCAGCCCGGTACCCCCGAGCAGCCCGCTAAGCCCGAGCAGCCCACCACCAAGCCCGAGAAGCCCGGCAAGTCGGACACCACGACCACGGTAACCACCAACAAGACGAACACCAAGGGCGGCCTGCCCACCACTGGCGATCGTTTTGATGGCCGCATGGTGGCTGCATTCGCCATCGCTGGCGTTGCCGTCATCTCCGCGGGCGGTTACTTCCTCTACCGTCGCAATAAGGAGTAACGTCTTAGCTGAGCGGGCGGGGCACATGAGTCACCACGCCCACTTAACCCGCCTTTTTGACCGACGGGAAACCCGCCTGAAATCTTTTTAAAAAAGATTTCCCCGCACACACTTCGCTGTGCTATAGTGCAGCGCAACAGCAACTAGGTGCGACCGCGCCACGGCATCACGAAAGGAGCCACCAACATGAAGAACACGATGAAGTCTCTCAACAACTGGTGGTGGCGTGATGCGAATACGATCGGTCGACAGTGAGTCCCTCACGCCTGTTTTTGCGCTCTAGGTGATTGGAAGGCCTCCGGTTTCGACCGGGGGCCTTTTTCTATCTCGAGCCCGATCGCATTCGCATCACGCGCCTCCGCTTTTCCCTTGCAATCCCCTTCCGAAAGGATTTTCACCATGTCTCAGAACACCACCGCCACCCAGCCCCGCACCGTCCAGACCGCCGATCGCGGCAAACTCGATGTCCGCGCCCTCGTCCTGCTCGCCATCCTGCTCGCCGCCGGCTTCATCCTCAACTTCACCGTCGGCAAGGCAATCTCGGGCATCTCGGGCGGCATGATCAGCCCCGAGTTCATCATCTCGGCCTTCTGCCTCACCATCCTGGTCGTTCGCCCCAACATCGGCCAGGCGCTCGTCATTGGCCTCATCTCGGCTGCCGTGATCCAGATCACCACCACTTCGCCGTTCGTCGATTTTGCCGCCGAGGGCATCGCCGCCATGCTCATGGCCGGCATCGTCAACGCCGCCGGCAAGAACGGTCAGGTTAAGCCTGCCGTCGCCATCGTCGCTACCTTCGTGACCACCTTTGTCTCCGGCGTCATCTTCATGGTTATCAAGATGGCCATGCTTGGCGTGGTCGGCGAGCTCGCCGCCGCTATGTTGCCCGTCGTCGCCATGACCGCCGTCTTTAACGCCATTCTGGTCGGCGCCCTCTACCTGCCCATCCAGAAGGCCCTGAAGCTCAACTAACCCACAGTGACCCATCGGTAAAGACCGTCCCAAACAACTAGCTCTTGGGGACGTTCTTAAACGACTAGTCATTAAAGAACGTCCCCAATGACTATGAAAGGTATCCATGGAAACGATCATCAACGTCGACGATGTCTCGTTCTCCTATGGCACGCAGACCGAGCAGGCGCTCAGCCACATCTCGCTCAGCGTGAACAAGGGAGATTTCATCGGCATCATCGGGCCCTCGGGCGCCGGCAAGTCCACGCTTGCCGCCTGCCTGTCAGGTGCCGTGCCCCACCACTACACCGGCACGTTCTTTGGGTCCGTCATGGTTGACGGCCACGACACCTGCGAAGCCTCGCTCACCGACGTGTCGCAAATCGTCGGCAGCGTGCTGCAGGATATCGACACGCAGATGGTCGCCTCGGTCGTCGAGGACGAGATGCTCTTTGGCCTCGAGAACTTTGGCGTTCCCCACGACCAGATCGAGCAGCGCGTGAGCGAAACGCTCGAGACCGTCGGCATCAGCGACCTGCGCGACCGCGAGATCGCCACCCTCTCGGGCGGACAGAAGCAAAAGGTAGCCATCGCCGCCATCCTCGCCATGCGTCCGCGCGTTTTGGTTCTCGACGAGCCCACCGCGGCACTCGACCCCGCAAGCTCCACGTTGGTCTTCGAGACGCTGCGTGAGGCAAACCGCGCACTTGGAATTACCATCGTCGTCGTTGAGCAAAAGGTCGCCCTGCTCTCGGAGTACTGCAACCGCGTGCTCGTGCTCAACCATGGCGAAATCGCGCTGCAGGGCGAACCACACGAGGTCTTCGCGCATACCGACGAGCTCCGTGCCATCGGCGTCGACTGCCCTCGCGTCACGCGTATCTTCAATAGCCTCGAGGCCGATGGCCTGGTAAGCGGTACCCCTTGCTTGGATGTCGATGAGGCTGAGCGCCTGATTTCGGGCATTGTCGACCCCGCACACGCAAGCAGCGACATTCAGGCACCCGCCGGCTCACCGCACGCACCGTCGTTGCGCCCTCATGCCAAGGACGCCGAACCCGTACTCACCTTCGACCATGTTGAGTTTGCCTATCCCAATGGCGGCGCCGCCGTACACGACCTCAACCTGACCCTCTATCCCGGCGAGCTCGTGGGCATCGTCGGCCAGAACGGTGCCGGCAAGACCACGCTCACCAAGCTGCTCACGGGCCTGCTTAAGCCCGCCTCGGGCAGCGTGCGCGTTACAGGGCTGGATACCGCAGCCGTTCCCACGAGCCGCATCGCCCGCGAAGTCGCGACCCTCTTCCAAAACCCCGACCGCCAGATCTGCAAGGATACCGTACTCAACGAGGTCGCTTTTGGCCTGGAGCTTGCCGGCATCGACCGCGCCGAGGCTCTGCGTCGTGCTCAACTTGTTATCGACCGCTTTGGCCTGCCTGCCGATGAGGCACCTTTCTCGCTTTCGCGCGGCCAGCGACAAATGGTGGCGCTTGCCTCCGTCGTAGTGGTTGAGCCCAAGATCGTCGTGCTCGACGAGCCCACGAGCGGCCTTGATTACCGCGAGTGCATGACCGTCATGGAAACAGTGCGCACCATGGCCGAGCGCGGTTGCGCCGTTATCATGGTCTGCCACGATATGGAAGTCGTCTCGGATTTTGCCGAGCGTATCGTAGTAATGGCCGACGGTCGCATCCTCGGCCGCGGCCGCACGCACGAGCTATTCTCGAACATCGATCTCATGCAGCGTGCCTATGTTGAGCCGCCCCAGGTTATTGAACTCTCGCGCCGTCTGGCATCTTCCGTCTCGCCCGCTTTTGCGCAGGTGAGCGAGGTCACCGATGTCGTTCGCATTACCAAGGAGATGGTCCGCCGTGGTTAACGTCATCGACTACATGCCGGGCGATACGCTACTGCATCGCCTGAACCCCGTCGTCAAATTGGCCCTCGCCGCCGCCATCATCGTCGGCATCTTCTTGTCCGACACCTACGTGGCGCTGCTGGGCTTTTTGGTGCTCACCCTTGCGCTGGGTGCCTATGCCGGCGTCGTCGACCGTCTGTTCTCGCTGCTCAAGTTGCTGATTCCGCTCGCGCTTATCATGCTGGTGCTCCAGCTTGCCTTTATGCGCGATGGCAACGTTGTGTGGGGCTTTATCACCGACACGGGCCTCATCACAGGATCGAAGGCCTGTCTGCGCCTGCTGGGTGTGGCGTTACCGCTCATCCTCATGCTCATGGTGACCAAGCTCAACGACCTTGCCAACGCCTGCGTCGAGGTGCTGCACGTACCATATCGCTATGCCTTCACCTTTACCACGGCGCTGCGCTTTGTGCCGGTGTTTGGTCAGGAGATGAACGCCATCATGGAAGCGCAGACCGCGCGCGGCGTCGAGTACGACACCAAGAACCCTATCACGAAGCTTAAGCTCATGCTGCCACTGTGTGTGCCGCTGCTCATCTCGAGCGTGGGCAAGACCGATGCCACGGCCTTGGCGGCAGAACAGCGCGGCTTCTATCTGCGCACGCGCGCCAGCTCGTACAAGCGCTACCCCATCAAGGGCCTGGACATCGCCGTACTCATCGTCAGCATCGCCCTCATCGCCATCGGCTTCCTGTTCTAGTTCGCCACCGACAGCAACCGCCCAACGCAAAAGGCCTCGGCTCGCACCAAACGAGCCGAGGCCTTTATTGTTTCACCAGATAAAACCTACCAAAATTAACCTGTCCCTTTTTGACGGGTCGGAAGCTAGAGGCGGTAGGGGACGCCGCTGCGGATGATGGATTCGCGCACCAGGACATCCATAGCATCGAGGGTGATCTCGGGCATCTCTCGATACTTCTGCAGCACCGATAGCTCGGTGCAGGCCAGAATGACACGGTCGCAGCCGCTACGGGCGAACTCCCACATCACGCGGTCGAACTTATCCATATCGGGCTCGCGTCCGGCTTTCACATCATCGTAGATAAGCGACATCACATCGTTCTGACGTTTCTCGCTGGGATAGACGACCTCAACACCCGCAGCCTCGCATTCGCGGCCGTAGACGCCCGCGCCCACGGTTCCGTCGGTGCCCATAATGCCAATCTTGTGCACCGGCTCGGCCGGCATACTCAGGTTGGGGTCGAACTCGCACTCCCCCATCACCGCACCCGCAAGGGCATAGCGCACCGACTCACGCGGCATGTGGATAATCGGCACCTTCGTAAACGACTGGATCTGGTCGTAGAAGTAGTGTGACGTGTTGCAGGGAATGGCAATGTGCGCACAGCCCAGCGACTCGAGTGCCTGGGCACACTCTTTCATGGTCGCCAGCAGCTTGGCGTGCTCGCCAGTCTTAATGGCCAGCGTGCGGTCGGGCATGGTCGACTTGGAGAGCACCACCATGTCGATATGATCCTGATCGCAGGCAGCAGCCGTATGACGCACTACCTGGTCGTAGTAATACGACGTGGCCTCGGCGCCCATGCCGCCGATAACTCCCAGCTTTTCCATCGCCGCCTCCTTGGTGACGCTTGCGCAATTGCGCGTATCATACCCGCGCCCGCCCGATGTAAACCGGACGGGCGCCGCACTCATCTACTTGTAATACGTCTTGAACAGCTTAAAGTGGCGCAGCTTGGTGTGCCACATGCGCAGCCAGCGGTTAAAGACAAAGTCGCCCTTCATAAACGAAGGGTCGGCGCCCTTGCCTTCCTTGTCCAGGCGATGCACCTTAGCGCGCAGCTCGGGATCCTTGACGTACTTGTCGACGACGCCCATGGGGACGACCATCCACAGCGCCTCGTCCTGCGCCGTCACAAACTCCGGCTCAAACGGGCGGTTGAACACATACTCGTCCACCACATACTTGGCAACGTTAAAGCCGCTGTTAGTGACGTAGTAGTTGCTGCGACCTTGGCGCGTGTTGAAATCGAAGAACTTAAACGAGCCGTCGCGCTCGTCGTACTTAACGTCAAAGTTGGAATAGCCCACAAAGTGAAGGTCCTCGAGCAACTTGCGCACGCCGCCCATGAGCTCGTCATTGGGCTCGGTGATGATACAGGCGTGGTTGCCGACACCGTGAGGCTGATGCTCCTCGAGCAGCACGTGACCCAGGCACATCATGCGCACCTTGCCGTTGCGGTCGGAATAACTGGTGAGCACGCGCATGTACTCGTCATTGCCGGGCACGCGATCCTGCAAGATCAGGTCGTCGGTGTAGCCGCTGGCATACGAGTCGCGAATGACCTGTTCCAGCTCGGCACGGTCGGCAATCTCATAGGCCTTTTTCTGGCCCTCGAACTCGTGCTGCCACCACATGATGCCGTCAGAAGGCTTCAGAATCATCGGGTAGGGAAAATCGATCTGGTCGAGCACTTCGGCAGGCGCCTCGCCTTGGGCGTTCAGCATCGCCATGGTGAAGGTAAAGGTATGCGGATAGGGCACGCCATGCTTCTCGCACAGCTCGTAGAAGATCTCCTTCTTCTGACACTGCTCAAGCATGCTATAGGGAGCGTAAGGCGCGACGATGTTATCCGCCAACTCATGGGCATCCTTGGCCTGAGCCACGAGGGCAACATAGTTATCGCCACAGCCCACAAGGACAATCGTCTTATCGGCATGCGCTTGGGCAATGCCGTTGACGGTCCTGAGCATCACGGACATGGTATCGATATCCACGTTGGGCGTGTAGTCGATAATCTGGCTGCGGTACGCGGGACCCGTCTGATACTTGCCAAAGACCAGACTCTTGACCTGGTACTCCTCATAGAAGGCGCGCGCCACCGAATAGGCGTTGATGTCGCCACCGAGCAGCACGGGAATGAACTCGCGCTCTGTAAACTGCAATGCCATGGAAACTTCCTATCATGAACTGCCCACACAACGGGGCGGTCTTTGCGCAACTGATTTATTCTAGCGTGCCAAGCCGCCGGCGCCCAAAGCTCCACCGTATCTATGGCAATCAGCGCAATTATCCAGCATGAAATCCGCCCTCGCCGTAATGGGACCCTGTAGTTGCAAAACCCCACATGAGGCGACTTTTGATAAAAAAACCCTCTCGACAGGGTTCCGTAACGTTAAAGTTGAACTCTATGGTTTCTCAACAATTCATCATAACTGCAGGTCAAAGCCAAAGCCTCAAGTTCAACTTGACCCTTTGGAACCTTTAAGGTTCAAGTTGAGGTCGAAAGCAGTAGTAGAATACCGTTCGAACCATAACCTACGATTGATTGCAGAGGGACTGGATGCAGCATTCGAATCATCGCACCGCAGCGCTCATTGCGTCGAAGCCGGCTCGTATCATCACGAGCGCCGCGCTCGCCGTTGCGCTGACGGCCACGCCGATGCTCTCCCCCGTTGCGGCGTATGCCGCCTCGCAGGCAACGCAGGACCAGCTTTCCGCAGCCCAGCAGAAGATCGAAGCCGCCACGAGCGCCTACAACGACGCCCGCACCAAACTCGATGACCTGCAAAAGCAGATTGACTCCAACGAGGCAAGCATCGAGGAAATCGAGGCTAAGCTTCCCGAGCAGCAGGCCAAGGCAAGCTCCGCCATGCGCGATCTGTACAAGTATCAGAAGGGCACCAATCCCATCGTGAGCTTCCTGGTCAATGCGCAGAGCCTGGGTGAGTTCATCACGACCTGCAAATACACCAACCAGATCACGAGCTCGAGCGTCGACGAGATCGAACAGCTCAATAACATGCAAACCGAACTCGAGCAGAACAAGGCTGAGCTCCAGCAGGCCAAGTCCCAGCTTGAGGCAGAGCAGAAAAACGCCGAGGATGCGTTGGCTCAGGCCCAGCAGCTCCGCAGCGAGGCGCAGGCAAAAGCCGAGCAGGAAAATGCCGCCGAGCTTGCCAAGCTTGAGGCCGATAAAGCCGCTGCCGCCGAAAAGCTCTCGGGCGAGGGCGTGAGCGGCAGCAATTCCAGCAGCCAGGCCACCAACACCAACACCACCATCGACACCACGGTGAACAACGCCAATACCGGTAGCTCCGATTACGATTCGTTCATCAATGAGTGGACGAGCCGCATCGACAATTATCTCGCCGGCTCCCCCATGGCAGGCCAGGGCTATAACTTTGCCGTCGCCGCTTGGAATACCGGTGTCGACCCCCGTTGGTCCCCCGCCATCGCCTGCATCGAGAGCACCAAGGGTGCTTATTGCGCCAATTCTTACAACGCCTGGGGCTGGAGCGCCCGTGGCGGCGGTTGGCGCAGCTTTGGCAGCTGGAGCGAGGGCATCTCCGCTCACGTTGCCTATCTGGGCGCCAATTACGGCTCCACCCTTACCCCGGCAGCGGCCAAAAAGTACTGCCCGCCCACGTGGCAGGACTGGTACAACAAAGTCGCCGCTCAGATGAACCGCATCTAAGTGCAACTGCAAAGGGCCCCAATGGGGCCCTTTTCTTTTAGGTAGCGGAAGTATCGACGACGCCGGTCGCATTGGCAACCGCGACTATGACGATCATGCATAGGAGCAGCACGCCCAATGCCTTGAGCCAGAGTTTCGCGAGTTTCTTGCCGCGATAGCTGTCGAGCAGTGCGAATCGCCGACGAAGGCGGCGCTTATCGAGCAGCGCAAAATGCATAAGCACCATAAGGCCATCGACAAAGAAAAAATACTCGATTATGAGAAACCACGTCGGGTAGCTTTGGTTTGCTCCCGTGGGGTGAAAGACGGCAAAGTGACTTCCGGCAAAGAACACAAGTAGGGAGAGGCAGACAAGCGTATTCCAAATGCGCCCCAGAGACTCCGGAACGCGAGAGAGCGGACCGCATGCAGCGGAGGCGGCAGGCCTAGGAAGCCCTGCGGGGTTCTGGAGCCCTTGGAGCGTCAACACCGTCTCCGAGTCTGGAGTACGGACAGGCGCAGGCGCAGGAGGCCGCACGGGGCGACTCAGATCGTATGCCGCGCGCGTAGCCCGTCCCAACGCTTCCGCACTCGCAAAACGCTTAGCCGGGTCGAGCGCCATCGACATGCAGATGACATCGGCAAGTGGAGTGGGAATGCCACGCGCCTCGCATTGCTCGCGCATGTCGAGCCCTGGTTTAGGGTCGATTCCCGTCAAGCAGAAGAACAACAGGGCGCCAAGTGCGTAGACGTCGCTGCGCACACTCGTCTGCCCAAACCCATACTGCTCGGGCGGCGCATAGGGTCGCGTGCCAAACTTGACGGTGTCGGCATCGGCGCCATCGCGCCATACGCGCGCGATCCCCAAGTCGATAATCACCAGCGATGAAAACGTCAGGCCCTCATCGAGCGTACGGCTCGCACCTGTCACGATGATATTCGATGGCTTGAGGTCGCGATGGATCACCGGCGCCGACGTCTCCCCCGCCATTGCAAAACCGGCGTGGAGCTCGCCCACGGCGTCGCAAAGGGCAGGATACAATTCACGTGCATAATCGGGGGTGGCTCCCAGACGGTCCACCAGCACCCCGAGCGTCTCTCCTTCGATATATTCCATAACCACGTTAAGCTCGTCGCCCACACGACGGCAATCGACGATTCTGGGCAGGTGCTCAAAACGCCCGCCCGCCCGCTGGGCGGCAAACAGACGCTCGTATGCCCCGCCGATTTGAGCCGAAGCATCGATGCGTTTACGGACAAAGGGGCCGAGCGAACCACCGCCGGTTCCTTCAAAGTACACGAGCTCAGTTGTTTCAACGGACGAGCGCTTAAGTACACGCTCCACGCGATAGCTGTCGTCGCGATCGAGCGACGCCAGGTGCTCGGCAAGCGCTGCGGTCAGCTCGTCATCGGGATATGTTGGGGTCTGAGCATCCATAGCCTCCATCATAGCGCAGGGCGCAGACACCCCATGGCATCCGCGCCCCGTTCGTTTGCATCGTTGTTCGGCAGCTCCGCCGGCTCAGATATCAGCCGCTAACTCACCGTCTCCTCGCCAAAGCGATACAGCTCCTCGTTGACCTTTTGGAGGCTGCACCCGCGATCGATGCAAAAGATGATAATCGCGTCACGGCGATCCTTGCAGTTGAGGACGCTCACCCCGGCAGCCGTCAGCGCACGGTTGGTCTCTTTGAGCGTCAGCGCCATCGCAAAGGCAATCTGCAGCACCTTATTGCGACTCGGGTGACGCGCACCAGTAAAGATCTGATAGCCAAAGGTCTCATTGAGATCGGCCATACGAACCACGCGAGAGCGCTCCAAGCCCTTTTCCTGCATCAGCTGCTTCAGGTAGTCCGAAAGCGACGGGGCGGCAAAGTCGTGCTCCCTGATATAGCCATCGATGTTCGGTGCATCGAGAAGCTCATTGAGCAACTCCTCAGTCAGCTTTTTATCGGGCATACGACTTCACCTCCCCCAGTGCATGCAACATGCTAGAAACCGCTTACGTCCGAACGCTCCCAGCTAGCAACCTGGTCGGGAGACACCGTACCCAGCGCCTCGAACTTCCAGGAGCCGCCCGCCTTCAGATGATTGGTGTTTGCAAGAGCCGTTCCAACCTGGTTGCCATCGGCATCATACAGAACATACTCAATCTGAATGTAGCTCTTTTCCTTGTCCGTGTTATTGGTCAGCGTGCCCGTGATCTTATAGGCAAACTGACTGGAGGTGTCTTCAGCCTCGTCAGCAATGGTATACGGTTCTTGCGGTTCTTTTTGCTCCTCAGCCTGCTGTGTCGCCTCGGCAGGTTTTGCCGAATCGCTCGCAGACGAATCGGTTGAATTGCCACCCATAGAGCCCACGGCACCGACGATAACCAGCACCACGATGACGCCTAGGACAATCTTGCCGATCGGCTTCTTTCCCTCTTTTGCCATTATTCATCCTTCCTACGATCCGGCTACCGCGCCGGCACACAGCACATCGTAGAAAGGATTGAACTTGAATTCATTAGCTGAGAGCTAAGGTTGCGGTAAACGGCCAATGCAGCTATCCAGACGCCGAGCAAACGCACTTTGCGTGACCGTCTGCTAGCAGCGCATCAACCCACCGTGACGGATTCCCCGGTAAAGGTGCTCACAAGCAACAGGATAAAGAAAACTAAATAGCTGATGCTCAATAGGTAGGCGACGACTAAAAAGATAGTCCATCCAACATTGGTCTTACCATCGGCACGACGTTGCTCGCGAGAACGGCACAGCCAGACCGTCACGCCAATGGCCACAATCAGCAACACGAGTGCCGCTGCTGCCACCCCGGCAAGCGCAAACATCACGCCAATGCTCACAGCAATAACCGGGAGCAGTAGCAAGCCACACCCGCATCCACCCGGGCTATATACGGCAGACTGTCGGCGTCGCCTCATCGTCGCCCCCATCATCTTTGAGCACTACAGTGCGATGGCCCGCTGAACAGGAACGATCTTATCGAGTTCCGGTTCGATCCGCCTTTTCTCGGCCTCAAGGTCAAACGCCACCTGAGCACGCAGCCAATAACCATCCGTCAGGCCAAAATAACGGCAAAGACGGAGGTCGGTGTCGGCCGTCACGCGACGTTTTCCCAAGACAATCTGCCCGATACGCTGAGCAGGAATCCCGGTCTCTTTCGCAAGGCGATATTGAGAAATGCCCATGGGAACAAGAAACTCCTCTTTGAGAAGCTCACCAGGAGTCACCGGCGACAGCAAATCGGCCGAAGTCTCATCACTTGTGATAATCGACGATTTCGACATTCCAAGCCATCTCCTGTCTCCACTCAAAACAGACCCGATAGCGCTCGTTAACACGGATGCTATATTGCCCGGCACGATCGCCCTTCAAAGCTTCCAGGCGGTTGCCCGGTGGAACGCGAAGATCATCAAGCGAAGCACAAACCTGCAGTTGGCGAATCTTCCTCAACGCAACACGCTCAAAGGGCACGAACTTCCTGACCCGCACACCCATGGCAAAGCGTTCGGTATCCTCATCTTTATACGATGCAATCATAGTATCGCCTTACGTTAGTAACGTCAAACGTTTCTATAGACTTACATCTCTATTATATCGTACGTTTGTTCGTATTTTCTAGAACAAATAGTCCTTCACGCCTTAGTCAAGCAAAAGCAATCGTTTGTAGACATCGAGGCCTTTGAGTAGGATTTCCTCGTCGAAGAGCATGCTATCGGTATGCAGAGCGCTTGTGGCATAGGCGGGGCAGCCATCCGAATCACTCGGGTTGTCTTGGTCCTCTGGCATACCCGTGCCCAGCAGGAAAAATACGCCCGGCAGATGGCGTTGATAGAACGCGAAATCCTCGGCAATCAGCAGCGGCTCGTCCACGAGCTGTAACTCGGGCAGAGCAGGCGCGATTCGATCAAACAACTCGGGATCGTTGTCGACCGGCGGATAGCCCTCGGCAAAGTCGAGATCGTACGTGCAGCCCGTTGCAGTGCATGCCTCATCAAGCACGCGGCGCACACCCTCGCGTGCACGGTCGAACATGCCGTCCGTAAACACACGCAAGCTGCCGGCCACATGGGCCTCCCCCGCCACCGCGTTGCAGACGGTACCGGCCTGCAGCAGGCCAAACTTGCCGATACAGGGCTCGTCGGTGCCCAGTTCGTCCATCAGCTCGCGCTCGGTAACCAAAAACTTCGCTGCCGCCAACGCGGCATCGTGTGACTCCTCAACCGGCACACCATAAGTCTTAGCAATATGGATACTCGCACCGTGAATATGGATATGCGTCTCGCTCGAACGCGCCAGCAGCGGACCAGAACAACTCGCCAGCGTGCCGGCAGACAGATCGGGCCACACATGGAAGCCAAAAATGCGGTCGGCCCCATAGCGCTCGAACACACCACTCTCGCATACCGTCTTGGCACCACCGGTCGTTTCCTCGGCCGGCTGGAACACAAAAAGCACGTTGCGTTTAAGTGAACCCGGCTGCTCGCGAATCGTGCGGTCGACATACGTCGCGGCGGCGAGCGCCATGGCCATGTGTCCGTCGTGCCCGCAAGCGTGCATCTTGCCGGGATGAGACGAGGCGAAGGCCGCACCCGTCGCCTCGGCAATGGGCAGCGCATCCATATCCGCACGAATCGCCGTGGCATGCGTGGCACCAACGCCAGCGTCAAAGAAAGCGCAGACGCAGCTGGGGCACGGATGGGTCACCTCGCAGGCAAGCGACGCCAACACGCCCTCGATATAGGCAATAGTCTGCGGAAGATCGAAGTCGAGCTCCGGGATCCTGTGCAAGTCGCGACGATAGCGACGGAGTTCTTGGAGCTCGGTCATAGAGGTTCCTTTCATTGGTGTGCGCCGGTTGCTATCTATTGTGCCGCAAGATTGCCATACCCTTATTTCCAGCATATCCCTGCATTTTTTAAACGTTATATACGAATACTCTTGTTTGGTAAAGTGCAACGTGGTAGGGTCGTTACCACTTGATAGAGGCGCGGGCACGAAGAACCGCGGGCGAGCCGGCAGGCTTTGACCCCGTGGGGAGGCGAAACCCGCCGAACTGGGTTTTTCGGGCACGAACAACCTGGTGGGCCTGTGGGAAACACCCACAGGACTGTCTGCAGCAATGCGGGAGCGCTATCCGGACATTGGGTCCACGCTATGCGGATTCGATGCGCAGATGGCGCCGTCTGGATAGCGAGGTTTACGGGACATGGCATTGACCCCCAACGAGGCATATGCGGCCAAGCAGCCGTTTGTGGACAAGGAGACGCTCGAGCATATCGTCGAGCAGTTCCCCACGCCGTTTCATCTATACGACGAGGCGGGCATCCGCCGCAACATGCAAGAAGTGCGCGACGCCTTTGCATGGAACCCGGGCTTTAAGGAATACTTTGCCGTCAAGGCCAACCCCAACCCGGCGCTCATCTCCATTCTCAACGAATACGGCTGCGGCTGCGATTGCTCGAGCTATACCGAGCTCATGATCGCCCGCTCGCTGGGTATCACGGGACACGACATCATGTTCTCGTCCAACGATACGCCGGCTGCCGACTTTGAGCTCGCCGACAAACTGGGTGCCATCGTCAACTTTGACGACATCAGCCACATCGAGTTCTTTGAGCACGTTGCGGGGCCAATCCCCAAGACGGTCAGTTGCCGTTTTAATCCAGGCGGCCTGTTCCAGCTCTCCAACGGCATCATGGACAATCCGGGGGACTCCAAGTACGGCATGACCACCGAGCAGCTCTTCGAGGCCTTCCGCACGCTCAAGGCCAAGGGCGCCGAGCGCTTTGGCATCCACGCATTCCTTGCCAGCAACACCGTCACCAACGACTACTACCCCAAGCTCGCGCGCATCCTCTTTGAGCTTGCCGTGCGCCTGGAGCGCGAGACCGGCGCACACGTCGCCTTCATCAACCTATCCGGCGGCGTCGGTATCCCCTACCTGCCCGAGCAGCAGGCCAACGACATCCACGCCATCGGTGAAGGGGTGCACACGGCCTACGACGAGATTCTGGTTCCCGCCGGCATGGGCGATGTGGCAATCTGTACCGAGATGGGCCGCTTTATGATGGGCCCCTATGGGTGCCTGGTCACCAAGACCATCCATGAGAAGCAGATCTACAAGGACTATATCGGCGTGGACGCCAGTGCCGTTGACCTTATTCGTCCCGCCATGTATGGCGCCTACCACCACATTACGGTGATGGGCCAACCGGGTGGTGACGACAAGACCACAGCGCCCGCTACGGACACCTACGACATCACGGGCAATCTGTGCGAGAACAACGATAAGTTCGCCATCGACCGCGAGCTGCCGCATATCGACATGGGCGACCTGCTCGTGATTCACGACACCGGCGCGCATGGCTACTCCATGGGCTACAACTACAACGGCCGTCTGCGCTCCGCCGAGGTCCTGCTGCGCCCCGATGGCTCGGCAGACCTCATCCGCCGCGCCGAGCGCCCGGGCGATTACTTTGCCACGCTCGACGTGCTGCCGTGCGGCCGCGAGCTGCTGGCCAAATCGCGCGCCGATGCCGCCCGCCGTCGCGCTCAGGACGAGCGCCTAGCAGTCACCGCCCAATGGAACAAACGCGTCCAGATCGCGGAAGCGAAGGAGAAGAACATGGATATCCGCAATCTCGAGGGCTCAATCGTCGCCCTTGTCACGCCGTTTAAAAAGGACGGCAGTGTCGACTTTGACGCGCTTGAGCGCCTTATCGATTTCCACCTGCAAAATGGCACTGACGCCATCCTCACCCTGGGCACCACCGGAGAGAGCGCCACGATGACCGATGACGAAGACAACTCCGTCGTCGCCGCCGTTGTCAAGCATGTTGCAGGACGCGTCCCCGTCATCGCCGGCTCGGGCTCCAACTCCACGCAAACCATGCTCACCAAGTCGCTCACTTACCAAGGCCTGGGCGCCGACGGCCTGCTGCTCATTACCCCCTACTACAACAAGTCTAACGAAGAGGGCATCTACCAGCACTTTAAGACCGTCGCCGATGCCGTGGACATCCCCTGCATCCTGTACAACATCCCCGGCCGCTGTGGCTGCGGTATCAGCGAGCGCAACGTAGAGCGCTTGGCCGCGCACCCCAACATCATCGGCATCAAGGAGGCCTCGGGCAACGTCGCCTACGCGGCCAAGATCGCCCACCTGCTGTCCGATGACTTCCGCATGTACTCGGGCGAGGATGCACTCACCGTGCCGCTCATGAGCCTGGGCGCCTCGGGCACCATCAGTGTGTGGGCCGATGTTCAGCCGCAGCTCGTGCACGACATGTGCCGCGCCTATCTGGACGGCGACGTAGCGCGCGCCCGCGATATCCAGATTGCCGGCCAGCCGCTCATCAATGCCCTCTTTAGCGAGGTCAACCCCATCCCCGTTAAGGAAGCGCTCGCCCAGATGGGTATGATCGAGGCAAACTACCGCATGCCGCTGTGCCCCATGGCCAACGACACGCGAGCCGCACTTACCGATGCTCTGAAGGGAGCTGGTCTGCTTGATTAAGACCGTCATTATGGGAACGGGCCGCATGGGCTCGCTGATCCGCACTACCGCCGAGGGCATTGTCAACGCCGCTGGAGAGCCCGTTTTTGACATCGTCGCCCAGATCGGCTTCGACTTGTCCGAGCTCGAGAGCGCACCGACGGCCGATGTAATCATCGACTTCTCGAACGTCGTGACCTTCGACGCCGTCGTCGCCTATGTCGAGCGTACAGGCGCCGCATTGGTCTCGGGCACCACGGGCTACACACCCGAGCAGATGGATCGCCTGCGCGAGCTGGGTCAAAACGCCCGCGTCATGCACTCGGGCAACTACTCTATCGGCATCGCCGCCCTGCGTCACCTAGTGGCCCAAGCCACGCGTGCGCTGCCCGGCTTTGACTGCGAGATTGTCGAGACGCACCACAACCAAAAGGTCGACGCTCCCAGCGGCACCGCCAAGCTGCTACTCGACGCCGTGGTCGAGGCCGAGCCAGAGGCTGGCTATCATCCCGTCTACGGTCGCGAGGGCATGTGCGGCGTTCGCGATCCCAAGGAAATCGGCATGCACTCGCTGCGCGGCGGCACCGTCGCCGGCGTACACGAGGTGAGCTTCTTTGGCCAGGACGAGGAGGTCACGCTTAGCCATCGCGCTACGAGCCGCCAGATCTTTGTCAACGGCGCTCTGGCCGCCGCGCAAAAGCTCGTCGTCCGCGACCCTGGCTTCTACACCTTCGATCAGGTCATGTTCGCCTAACCAGTTAACTACCGTACCCACGCAAAGGAGAAACAGCATATGAGCAACGCAGCCGAGATGGATGCCCAGGAGATTATCAATTACATCGCCACCGCGCCTAAAAAGACGCCTGTCAAGCTGTATGTGCGCGAGAAGCCCGATACGGAGGTCCAGTGGGGCGACGCGCATGTCTACGGCGATTGCCACGGCAAGACCGTCTTTGGCGATTGGGATGAGCTCAAGGCCATCCTCGATGCCAATGCCGACTCCATCGACTACTACGATGTGGAGAACGACTGCCGCAACTCTGCCGTGCCCATGCTCGACCTTAAGGGCATCAACGCCCGCATCGAGCCGGGCGCGATCATCCGCGACCGCGTCGAGATCGGCGACCGCGCCGTCATCATGATGGGTGCCATCATCAACATCGGCTCCGTCATTGGTGAAGGCTCCATGATCGACATGGGCGCCGTCCTGGGCGGCCGCGCAACCGTGGGCAAGAACTGCCATATCGGCGCCGGCACCGTACTGGCGGGCGTCGTTGAGCCTGCGAGCGCCACGCCCGTCATCATCGAGGATGATGTCATGATCGGCGCCAACGCCGTGGTCCTGGAGGGCGTGCACGTGGGCAAGGGCGCCGTCGTTGCCGCCGGCGCCGTGTGCGTCGAGGACGTCCCCGCCGGTGCCGTCGTGGCCGGTGTCCCCGCCCGCGTCATCAAGATGCGCGACGAGAAGACCGACAGCAAGACCGGCCTGGAAGAGGGCCTGCGCCAGCTTTAATAGTTACGGCGTTTTACCAAACGCCGTAACGACTCGACGCTACAAACGCCCCAGAGCGGCAATCTGACGTTCAATCGTCGGGCGTGACCAAAAGGTCAATGCCCTCCTCTTTCACGTCACCTTGCTCGCTCTGGGGCGTTTTCGCTGATTTATGCTCAACCAGTAGCGTAATTAAGCCCCGAGTAAAAAGGGCCGAAACCCTCATCCGAGGCTTCGGCCTTTGTTTTTCTGCAGCGTCCAAGAGCAGTTTATCGGTTCTCGATGCTGCCGATGTTTTTGAGCTCGATGGAAATGAGGCCGTTGGGCTCGTTGACAAACTCGATGTACTCGGAGTTCGAACCCATCTCGGCCGGGAAGCTGATCTCGATGCCCGTGTCGGTACGGATCTTGTGGTTGCGCACGGCCGCTCGCTCGACCTGCTTGCGCTCCACGGGCACGCGCTCGGGCACCTTCTCCTCGGTCAGTGCCGCGCGTACGCTTTCCTTGATGACCGGCTCGTCCTCAAAGACCTCATCGACGATATCCCAAGGCGGCAGCTCCTCGTCGTCCTCGACCTTCTCGGCAACGGCGGCCTTGACCTTGGCGAGAGCGACGGCCGTGTTGGCACCGTGCTCCTCGGCGACCTCCTCGACCACGCGCGTCACGGTGTCGATGACTTCCTTGCCCGACACGCCCGTGTCGCACTGCAACAGGCCATCGGGGATGAGCATGCGGTCCTCGCCGGCAATCTTGCGCTTCTTGTCTACGTAGCCGATCTCCATGGTGCTCGCGCGCACGATGGCATAGCTCGGCACCTTCTGCGAGGGGTTCGGCAGGATGGCGTAGTGGCGCGCGATATCGTTGCGCACCTCCCCCTCCTCGCGGCCTACCTCGTGCATAAAGGCCTGCTTGGAGCCCAGGAGCATGACGGCAAACCAGCGGGCATCCTCATCGTCGTCAAAGTCGGCCACGAGCACGTCGGTGGACTCAGCCTTCTCGGCCTTGGTGAGCTCGGAAGAGATGAACTCCGCGATCTGCTGCGACAGATCCACGAACTCGCGCTCGCCAAAGAAATAGCCCTTGAGCTCGCCGCCAAACGCAGAGTTCTCGGCAAACGTGGCACGCTTGTTATCGGCCGAAGTGCGGGCACGGCGTAGGTGTGTGGTCACAAAGTTGCGCACGGTGCGGCTTTCGATATCCAGCTCGCGCTGGCTCATGACGTTGACAGCCGAGTCAAAGTCCAGGATATGCAGAATCGCGTGATTGATTTTCATATACGGCATTCCGTTCTAGATCGATTTGGGCACGAACCAGTATAGCGGTCGAGCCCGCCCCAGGCGCATCGAAGCTTGGTGCATCGGGGACAGGTTGCTTTGCACCAATGGTTAGCGCAGGAGCTCGGACTGCCAAGCCTCGAGCTGTTCTGCCAAACTCTTGCCGGCAGCGGGCAAGTCGATCTGGGGTCGTTTGGGCAGCAGTGCGCATTTAAGGATTGCCACGATGGTCTGCGAGACAAAGCGTCGCGTATCCTTGTCAAAGCCTTGTGCAGCCTGGAGCATCACGGGCAGGCTCTCGCGCAGATTCCCGGCGATATCCGCAAACCGCTCAGCACCCGTAGCCTCAAACACGGAGAACAACGCATCTACAAAACGCTCGCGCTCGCTAGGTAACACCGCAAGCAGCATCTCGCGAATGGAGCCATCAACGTATCGAGCACCGGCGGACAGGCGCTCACAGTACGCGAAGTCGCGACCATCAACCACCCAGCTAAAGGGATTGTGCTGCAGCAGGCTGAACTCGGTGCTCTCAACGATGGCATAGTCCTCCTGCGTCTCGAACATCATGCCAAAGATCGACGACCGAGGTAGCGTCTTGTCGATTCGACCGGAAAGATCGGCAAAGGCGTTGCCGTTCAGAAACTCCTCGACGAAGCCCGGACCATCATGGGAATACACCCGTTCGATTCGCCCACGGGCGACATCGGAGCACATCGCCGCACCGTACACCGCAAGGTTTCCGCCCTTGGAATGACCTCCACACAAAAGCGGCCCGTCAATCGCATCCGCTGCCTCGTCCACATAACGTACCGCGGATTCCTGGGCCGGCACAGGACACCGGAACGCCATGTTAAAGTCCTCTTTCCAGCCCACAATCGTGCTGTCGGTCCCCCGGAAGGAAAGATAACTAAACCCCGCCGGAAACCGGAACGCCATGGCTGCAAACTGCTCTGTCGCTACCACATCGCTCACGGCACGATAGCCGCAAACGTGCACGCCACGGTAACGAGGGTTTGCTGCCACGGCCTCCAACAAGGCCCTGCTCCCCTCTGGGTCCCACAAGTCGTCAATCATGTCCCGGTAGCACTCGGCACGCAGCAGTTCGCGTACGTCTAGGCCCTGCCAGTTCGTCAGCTCCGCCATATCACCCGGCAAACGCAAATAGGACAACCACGCAAAGACCAGGCTATCCACCGCGCAGAACGACCGCTCCTCAAACGGATCAAACACCGTCTGGGCATAGGTCAAAAAATTAGGCGAATCCGACATGGCCCTCCCATCAACTATGGTGCATTGGGGTCAGGTTACTTTGCACCAAAAAGGCGCCCGGGCCGTGTGGACCCGGACGCCTTCATTGTAGCTTTTCGCTCTAGCGAGCTTGATTTAGCAGGAGAAGTCGACGCTGTCGATGATGTCCTTGAGGGCCTTGGCGGAGGCGGTGAGCTCATGCTGCTCGTCATCGTTCAGCGGCACGGGAACGCGACAGACGACGCCATCGCGGCCAACGACCGTCGGCATGGAGATGGCAAGATCGGACAGGCCATACTCGCCCACCATGAGCGAGGAGACGGGCAGAACGGTCTGCTCATCGCGCATGACGGCGGTGCAGATGCGCTTGACGGCCATGGCGACGCCATAGTAGGTGGCGTGCTTCTTCTCGATGATGGTGTAGGCGGAGTTCTTGACGTCCTCGGCGATGCGCTTCTCGGCAGCCTCATGCTCCAGATGACCGTGAAGCTCGCAGAAAGTGTTCAGCGGCACGCCGGCAACCTGGGCGCTGGACCAAGCGACAAACTCAGAGTCGCCGTGCTCGCCCATGACGTAGGCCTGGACATCGCGCGGGTCGACCTCGACGTGGGCGCCGAGCATCTGCTGCAGACGGCCGGTGTCGAGCACGGTGCCGGAGCCGATGACGTGGCCCTCGGGCAGACCGGACATCTTGATGGCGGCGTAGGTCAGAACGTCGACCGGGTTGGAGACGATGAGCAGAATGCCGTCGAAGCCAGACTTCTTAATCTCGGGAATAATGGACTTGAAGATGCTGACGTTCTTGTTGACCAGGTCCAGGCGGGTCTCACCGGGCTTCTGGGCAGCGCCAGCGGTGACGACGATCATGGCGGCGTCGGCGACATCGGAATAATCGCCGGCGTAGATCTTCATCGGCTCGGCAAACGTCATGCCGTGCGCGATATCCAGAGCCTCACCCTCGGCGCGGTTCTTGTCCACGTCGATGAGGACCATTTCAGAGAACAGACCGCTCTGCATCAGCGCGAACGCCGAAGACGAACCGACGAAACCGCAACCGACAATAGCGACCTTCTTCTCGTTAACCATTAGAAACTCCCATCTCTCTCCACAAGCAAGCCGCCCGGGAACGACCCGAGCGGCTTGCCGTAATCCCAATACATCCAATCGGGACTTTGATTATGCTCCTATTCGCAGCCAAAAATCGACCGTTTACCGAAATTGTTTGCAGGATTCGTAAAATAACTGCACGAAATCGGTTTCGAACTATTGACGCAACGGAAAGACACCCTAATACAGGCCCGCCTCACGAATGGCCTCGACAGCCAGAGCGATCTGCTCGGGTGGCAAAACCAGCGCCATGCGCACGTGCCCCTCGCCCGAAGGCCCAAAGCTCGCACCCGGCGTTACCACAACGCCGGCCTTCTCCATGAGCTCCTCGCAAAACGCCATGGAATCGGTACGGCCGCCGGGAAGCTTGGCCCACACAAACATGGAACCATGCGCATTGGGGCGCTCCCAACCCAGGCCCTCAAGACCGTCGCACAGGGCATCGCGGCGCTCCTGGTACTTCAGACGCTGCGCCTCGACCTCATCGCGCGGACCGTTCAGGCAGGCGATAGCAGCCTTTTGGATCGGGAAGAACATACCAAAGTCGATCTGGCCGCGCAGCTTGGCAAAGGCAGAGACCACGTCCTCGCGGCCGACCAAAAAGCCGATACGCGCACCGGTAACGTTAAACGACTTGGAAAGCGAGAAGAACTCCACGCCCACCTCGAGCGCACCAGGATACTGCAAGAAGCTTCCGCCCGGCTCGCCGTCGAACACGATGTCGGAGTACGCGTTGTCATGGACGATGAGCAGGTCGTGCTCGCGGGCGAAAGCGATGATCTCCTCGTAGACCTCGGGCGTGCCCACCGAGCCGACCGGGTTTGCGGGCAGCGACACGATCATATACTTGGCACGATCGGCCACCTCGGGATCGATACCCGCCACATAGGGCAGGTAATTATGCTCGGCGACCAACGGATAGTACTCGAGCTTGGCATCGGCGATTTTGGCGCCCGCCTCAAAGACCGGGTAGCACGGATCGGGAACCAAAATGGTGTCACCCGGATCGAGCAGGGCCAGGCCCAAATGGCCCACGCCCTCCTGCGTGCCGTTGCACGACTGCACCATAGACGGCGTAATGCCGGAGACACCAAAGCGACGCTCATAGTAATCGCACACGGCTTGCTTGAGTTCGGGCAGGTCGCGCAGGGCATACTTCCACATCTCGGGATCTTGGGCTGCATGCGTGAGCGCCTCGACCACATGGTCGTACGGCTTAAAGTCGGGCGTGCCCACGCTCATGTTGTAAATGGTCTTGCCCTGAGCCTTCAGCGCGAGAAGTTTGTTGTTGAGCGAGGCGAAGACCTCCGCGCCAAAGCGGTCGAGACGCTGCGATGCCTGCATGGTGCCACCTTTCGATATGAAAAACGCGGCGCTCCGACAAGAGCGCCGCGCGATACGGGCCATCAGATTGCAAAAGTGTAACGCTTGCACCCGCTGTTTTGGTTCAATTTGGCAACCTTAGTCCATCGGATTGAGCGCGTCAATCTGGGCGAGCCACAGGCGCGAGCTGGCGTCACTCGGCATGCGCCAATCGCCGCGCGGGCTGAGCGTGACCGAGCCCACCTTGGGGCCATCGGGCAGGCAGCTGCGCTTAAACTGCTGGGCAAAGAAGCGACGGTAGAACGTGCGTAGCCACGTGTGAATGGTCTTGACGTCGTAGACGCCCTCGAAGCTCTTGAGCGCCATGCGGTAGATCTTGCCCGGCTCAAAGCCAAAACGCAGCAGGTAGTAGAGGAAGTAGTCGTGCAGCTCGTACGGGCCCACCAAATCCTCGGTCTTCTGCGCAATCTCGCCGTCGCCCGTGGGCGGCAGAAGTTCGGGAGACACCGGCGTATCGAGGATATCGAGCAGCACCTTGGCGATGCGCCCGCCAAAGACATCGGCCGCATAGCGCACCAGATGGCGCACGAGCGTCTTGGGAACGCTCGAGTTGACGGCGTACATGCTCATATGGTCGCCGTTGTACGTAGCCCAGCCGAGCGCCAGCTCCGACAGGTCGCCCGTGCCGATGACAAAGCCGCCAGCCTGATTGGCCAGATCCATCAGAATCTGCGTGCGCTCGCGGGCCTGGCTGTTCTCGTAGGTCACGTCCTGGACGGTCGGATCGTGCTCGATGTCCTTAAAATGCTGCTCCACGGCTGCATGGATCGAGACTTCGCGGAAGCTCACGCCTAGGTCGCGAGCGAGCGACTCGGCATTGGACTTAGTGCGGTGCGTGGTGCCAAAGCCGGGCATGGACACGGCCGTGATACCGGTGCGCGGCAGGCCCAAGGCGTCGAACGCACGCACGGTCACGAGGAGCGCCAGCGTGGAATCGAGGCCGCCCGAAAGGCCGATGACGGCCGCCTTGGTGCCCGTATGGGCAAGGCGGGTCTTGAGGCCCGCAGTCTGCAGATCGAGGATCGTCTCGCAGCGCTCGGCCAAGTCGCCGTGGTCGGCCGGCACGAAGGGCGCGCGGGGGAAGACACGGTCGATGTCGAGCGCATCGCGCAGGACAGGCTCTTCGGCGAGCGAGCCCTCAAACGAAAACTCAACGGTCGTGGCCTCCGGCGCATCGTCCGCGCGCGTCCACGTCGTCGAGCGACGGCGCTCAGCAACCAGACGGTCAAGATCGACATCGGCCACCGCCATATCGCAGGTAAGCAGTTTAGTGGCGGCGAGCTTGGATCCGTTTTCGTAGATAAGGTTCTCGCCCGCAAAGACCATGTCGGTCGTGGACTCGCCCTCGCTCGCGTCCGCGTAGGCATAGGCGCAGTACAGGCGCGCGCTTTGGTTAGAGATAAGGCTGCGGCGGTAATCTGCCTTACCGATAATCTCGTCCGAGGCCGATGGGTTGAGGATCACCGTGGCACCGGCAAGCGCCATCTCGGTCGAAGGGGGCGCCGGCACCCACAGGTCCTCGCAGACCTCAACGCCCAGCGCCAGGTCCTCGGCGCCCTCATCACAGCAACGGTAGACAAGCCCCGAACCCAGCGGGACCGGACCCTGACCGGCAAATTCAACCCACACGGGATCCGCAGGCGCCGGAGCAAACCAGCGGCGCTCATAGAACTCGCCATAGTTAGGCAGATACTTTTTGGCCGTGAGGCCCAAAAGCTCACCTGCACAGCACACGGCGGCGCAGTTGTAGATATTCTCGGCAACTGCAACGGGAAGACCGATGGTAAAGACAATCGGCAGCTCGCGAGTTTCATCGAGAATATGTGCCAGTGCGGTCTCGCAGGCATGCAGTAATGTGCGGTTATGGAACAGGTCGGCCGCGGTATAGCCGGTCAGGTTAAGCTCGGGCAGCACCAGCGCGCGAACGCCGCGCTCGGTAGCCTCGCGAACAGCCGTCAGCGCAACCTCGGCATTGCCCTCAACATCGGCCACGCGAATCTTGGGCGAGGCCGCTGCCACGCGCAAAAAACCGTCGTTCTCAACTTGACCGTTTAGAAAATCGTTCATGCGAGCTCCAGCACATCCGTTAGCCGCAACGAGCGGCGGCGATATAGTCCGCCTCCATTGTACTGTCAAGTTCAATCAGCACAGATGGGACAAGCTCATGATTAAAATTGGAAAAGAGAAGCCGGGATGACGTTTAGCAGTAGAACGAGATCTCGTCCACAAGGAAAAATGCCTTCCATTTAGAGCAAATCAATTCATGCTGAGCGGCGATGATTTCACAGAGGTCATCAAGCGTGCTCCGGGGGATCTTCGCTTTGTTATTAGCGACAATGCAGCCACCTCTTCGAGTCAGCCAGATTTTGGCCGAGTTATCTGAAGGCGCCCCCTTGCAAACATGGACATGGATTGGCTCGCCCGCTTCATTGGACCAAAAGAAGACCCGATAGCCGCCAATAAGAAAAAGGCTAGGCAACTTTAGCTCCTCCGTTTGCGGCGTAGCGATACAGCAGATGGGCGTTATTGCTCAGAAAAGTCTCAAAACCTCGCTTCTCCTCGTCGGTAAAACGCCCCTCCCACATGGTCCAATTGTAAGAAGGCAGCTCGCAACGAGCGGAGTCGAAACCCTCTGCCGTCGGTCGTTCAAAATGCACGATGACCTTTTCGATATCGCCATCTGTGATCAGGTCAGAATGAATGACCTCGGTACCATCTTCGAATGTCATATACGGGTACATCACGTAAACCACCTCGCAATCATTAATTCAGTTTAGCATCAAGCTAGTGCACCAATGATAGCAAGCCCCCTTGATGAGTTGATGGCATCTGTTGCCAGCACGATCGACGGCGGTCCGGATTGTTGGGCCCCGGCCATAATCGACCGCCACGAAGCGTTCATCCGCAGGTGCGTGGCATAGCGCCTAGAACACTAGCTGAGACAAGGACACTATCGCTGGCATAGTGAACATAGACAGAAGGGTGGTAACACAGACTGTTCCACATGCATATCGATAGTCCTTATTATGCTGCTGGGCAAAGATAGCTACATTCGCGCCGGTGGGGGTCGCAGCCGCAATCAGCAGCGCCATCTTAATTGACCTATCACATGGAAAGAGACATAGGAACAGGAGCGAAAGAATCGGAATGACAAGCAGCCTGACCGATGAGACGGCAAACAAGCTTTTCGCCCTCAGGAGCGCCATCAAATCAGACTGAGCAAGATAGATACCGAGAGTCATCATTGCTAGCGGAGTGTTGAGCCCCGAGATATACGAAAGCACTGACTGTGCCAGAGGGACCGTTGGGACACGAAGGATAAAAATCAAGAAACCGCCCAATAAAGCCATGACCATTGGACTTGTCAGGATCGCTTTAGGACTCATACATTTTTTAGACCCCGACAGCAGATACTGCCCGTATGTCCATTGCATGGCATTGAGAAGAGCGATCATGCACGTGATGAAAAACACGGCATCTTTTCCAAGCGCCGCTTCAACAAGGGGTATTCCCACAAATCCAGCATTCGAGAATGCCGCAGCAAAAATGTCGATGGGACGGCCCCTGAACAACAGGCGGGCAACAACGCAAGCGAGCAACAACATCGCCGCCGACAGCATTAAGGTCATTCCCAACTCATACATCCTCTGAAACGAATACTCGATCCAAAATGATTTGAGAATGATTGCGGGAATCACAAGGTTGATGAGCAACTTTCCGAATTCTATTGCAGCCTGCTCGCTCAATATGCCCAAGCGGTTTAGAGCGTAGCCCATTCCCATGAGCAAAAACATGATAAGGACTTGTTGGATGAGAGGTTCAATGATTGACACAATACATGCTCCGTATAATCCTGACCGGTTCATCTACCACGATGGTCTATAGCGCCTGCTATAGCGCGGCACCGACCGCCTGAATGATTCGCGCAACGAACGCATCGGCAACCCCGCGCGGCGTTCGCGAGTTGTAGGTTTCAAAATACTTGCCGTAGTCTTCCTGAGGCACAAGGTAGTTGCAGTACGTGTTCGCATAGCCGATAACAAAGACGTTGTATTGGCTAAACGCCCTCTTAAAATCCAAGCCTAATGTGCTACACGTATCGCATGGCATCGTGATAAAAATGCAGTTACCAATTACCGCAAACTGGCTCGGAAGCTCAAGCTCGATTTTCCCCATCGAGAGCTTAAGCTGTTGCCGCTTAAGGAGAAAGTCTCGCATCGGGCTCGCATCCATAGCCTCTATCCGATTGGTCATCTCGATCCAATCCGGATCTGTTTTTGCATCGTAGACACTCTTCATGCTGATAGAGCCCCAACGCGGGGTATCAACTCTGAGTGCCGCGCGCTCACGCTTGGATTCAATTTGAGCGCAAAGTTCGTTAGCCGTACGCTCGAGTTCGGCAACTCCCTCCCCTTGCCGATAGAAACGCGTCGACACATCCCCGCACGTTCCGTTGACGCAAAGTACAGGACAGCCATATTTCCTCTCCAAACGCTGCCTGACATGCCCAATCAAATCAGCAGAGAGGACGGCGCTTTTCCCATTAAGGATGGTAGGATGAGCGGACATGAACAGCATTTTTCCAATTGGGCGACCACCTTGAGCGTCCTCAAACGAGAAAATACTTACCTGTTTATCGGCCGGACCGCCCTGAACATTTCGATTCCCGTACAGTCCCTCGATGCCTAACATCTCCATCGATACGGTCGCCTTCGACCTGGACGCCCATGCAGATACCGCCGCCTCGGTAGCCAAGCCAATCAAATCACTCGTCAATTCGGTTTCAGGTAACGTGTCCTCGTAGGCAAGCTTAAAATAGCATGGTGCAGAATGGGTATGAATGCATGCGACGACGATATTGCTCGAATCGATGCCCGTTTTTGACGATACGGCGTTCTTGACCGAAAGGGAAAAATCTTTCGACACCATTATTGAATCGAGCTCGATAAGAATAAACGGGACAAGATCAACACAGACAGCGCTAGCGTTGACCTCAATAGGATCAAGAACATCCGTCCAGGCACCTTTTCTGTTGTAGCCGCCCATGCGGCAAGGAGACTGGGGTGTTACGTCAATCTTCGAGATTCCAAACTCTATGTTCATTCCAACTCCAACTCTTCGCGGCACACGCCGCCCAAACATCGGAAATAGAAATACAAAAAGAGAAGGGCGTCATGGACGCCCTTCCAATGCGTCCTGCCACACGCAGGCCGTAGAAAACTTAACGCTCGGAAACGGGACCATTCTCGAGCTCATCCGCCGTAAAGCCCAGGAAATACGTGCCCAAGGCGCTCACAAGGAAGCCTGCACCAGCAGCGATTCCAAAGTTGATGAGATTCTGGGTCCCGCCGCCCGCAAACGCGAGGAACTCCAAGAAGTTGGATGCCGCGCCGGCAGTATAAACCGTGGCTCCGAGAGCGATTGCAAGCGCACCGGCAACAAAGGATCCGATAATCTTCCAGACAAACACGCGGCGATAGCGCAGCATCATGCCGTAGATGAAAGGCTCGCCGACGCCTCCGACAATGTTTGCGACCAAATAGCCGAATGCCATGCTCTTCTCGTCTTTATCGCACAGCTTGAGCCAGGTCGCCACCTCGCAGCCGAAGGTCGCCCAAAGGCTAACGCCCGTCGCAACCAAAACAAAGCTGTCGGTTCCCACAGTCATATAGTTAGCGATGGCAATCATCGCAACCGCCACATGCATGCCGGTAATAATCATTGGGCACCAAAGACCCGCCAGAATACCTCCTCCGAGGATGGCGGCGATACCACCGGAAGTACCAAGGAACTCAAAACCGGCGGCGAGGGCATTACCGGCCCATGAACCAACAGGGGCGAGAGCGCAGAGAGACACAGGAACAGCGACGACCATGGTAATGAAAGGCGCGAAAACCGTTGAAAGGGTATCTGGCACATATTTGCGGAAGAAGCGCTCGATATAACTCATCGCCCACACGGACAGAAGAATGGGAAGGACCGTCTTTGTGTAGTTTGCGGCGACGCAAGGAATGCCATAAACGGAGAACTGAGCTCCATCGGTCGCAAGCTGAATCATGGTCGGGTCGATAAGAATGCCGCCCATAAAGGCACCGAGGACAGGCGTTACGCCAATGTTCTTAGCCGCATTATAGCCAAGGTAGATGGGGATAAAATAGAACGCTGCGTCATAAACCATGTTCATCAGAACATAAAGGTCGCTTGTGTCGGACAGCACGCCCGCCATCGTAGGTCCCAGCACCACCGCTACGGTCTTGAACAGGCCAGCACACATTAGGACGGGGATCATAGGCACCATGGAGCTTGACAGGTAGTTGAGGATGTTATTGCCAATAACCTTAGGTGTGAGCTTCTGCTTAGGAGCATCAAGGTTCTCGTCGATGGCGTCCTGCTTGGCAAAGCCGCCGATCTTGCAGAGCTCGTCATAAACCTTGGGCACGTTTTGGCCCACGATTACCTGGAACTGCCCTCCGGAGATTTGAGCACCCAACACACCGCCAATCTTCTTCACTTCTTTGATATCGGGGGCATCGATATCTTTGAGGTTAAAACGCAGGCGCGTCATACAGTGCGCAACAAACGTCACGTTCTCCTTGCCACCGACGGCCTCGAGCACGTCCGCGGCGATTTTCTTATTGTCAGTCATAGCTGAACTCCCTTGCTTTTCTGTCTTCCCGTTTGCGCACACGCGAAGAACCGATTACGGCAGGCCTGACACGAGGCAAATCGAGAAAAGCAAGAAGAAGACAAAAACAGAAGAGCCCCAAAGCACAAAGCGGACAGGGAACTGTCTACGTCATGCTTCGAGGCTCTTCTCGAATAACACCTTATGTGACTACGAAACTACATCCAACAGATGCTTTTACGAAAGTCGAAACCGGCAAACGGTCGAATTTCGGCGATGAGCGGTCAATCAGGACCTGGATCCCGCGCAGACGCGATTGACATGGAGCATCAGGTAGACCTTCTCTTCATCGGCGAGCGCGGCGTCAAAGCGTTCTTCGATAAGCGCGGCCATGCGGTCGACGCACACGGCCACATCGGGATGCTGCTCGCAAAGCGGCCCATAGAGCGCACCGTTCTCCGTGTTGAGGGGCTCTCCTGTCTGCACGCGCTCCAGCAGGTAGCGCACGTGTGTGGCATAGCGGCAAAAGTCAAAGCCGTCGCGGTCCACACAAACCCCCAGCTCGGACTCGATGATCTTGGTGAAGTTCTCGAGCATCACCTCGTCCTTACGCACCGTATTGGATTTGGCCTTTGAAGACGAGGCGACCACGCTGTTGACGATGCAGAGCGCGATACCGCTCGCCTCCCCCCGCGGCATCTTAACGTTGAAGCCGCGATTGATGCCCTCGAGCGCGAACTGGGCGATCTTGTACTCGATGGGGTACATCTGCTGCACGTCATAGGAAAGCGGCATCTGCACAAACATATGCTCGCGGCAGCGCTTGATGGCAAAAGCGATATGGTCGGCCATGGTAAAGGGAAGGTTTGCCGAGAGCTCGCGCGAGATGTTGGAGCGAGCGATATCGGCAATCTGGGCGGAGAACTCCATCACCTGAGGATCGATCTCGTCGAGCAGCGCTAGGTAGCGCGAGTCGACACCGTAGAAGGTTCGCTCGATCTTATCGAGTGTGACCTCATCGGGGCCATTGGGAAACCCGATACCGCGGCCAATTGCCACGAGTTCACGGCCCTTGGCGTTTACGCAGATAACCGTATTGTTGTTGATCCGCTTAAGGATTTTCATGACGCTCCCTACCCGGCGCAAGCAACAGCGCCGCGAGCCCGATTATTCCACGGGATTTCAAATCCGGTCAACCTTCCTTTCGACATCCGAACGATTCGCCCCGTCTTCATTCGATCAGCCTGAGAAGAAGTTTCGCGCTTTGGTGAGTTGATGGTGTTGCGGGCGAATCCATCTCCGGTTCACACCGACTGGGTACCCTGAGGGCTGAACAACCTGTCGCAGCACTAAACGAACCGGGAGGACCCCGTATGACGACTGAATATACCGACGCGCCGCGCACGCGCGTCATGACACCGGCATCGCTCAACAACGGCGTGCACGAGAACCATTCCATCGGACAGACCATGGCCATTGCGCCCAAAAAGGGCCTTTTCGACGACATTTCCATTCCCCAGATCATCGCCGGCGCCGCAGCTGCCGCCACGAGCGTGGCGCTTGCTTCAAAGATCGGCATTGCCGGCTCGGTGATTGGTGCCGCCGTGAGCTCAGTCATCACTGTTGTGTCCTCGCAGGTCTATCGCCACTTTATCTCCGCCAGCGCCGAAGCAATCAAGGGCACGCATGCCGCTGTCGACTACCCTACCGGCGCCTACGAGCCCGTTGAGCCCAATGTCGAGGAGCACCTAGGTGGCGCCGCAACCACGCAGGAGATGCGCCAGGTTGCGGGACGCGCGACCACGGCGCGCGTCGCTCCCAACAGCCTGCGCGCCAAGGCGGCGGCTGAGCGCAGCCAGACGCAAAAGAAGGTCATCGTCTTCTCGATCGCTATCGCCATCGTCGCGGTCATCGCCTGCGCCGGCGCCATCCTTATCACCACTGCCGGTGAGGGTCTGGGCGAGCGTCCCGAGCCAATCCTGTCGTCGCGCACGACCGAGAGCGATGCAAATGGCAACACCCAGTCGCAAGATCAGCAGGCACAGACGGACGATACGCAAGACAGTTCTACCTCTGCCAATTCGTCCTCGAACACCCAAAACCAATCGCAGGGCGTCGATTCCTCTGCGAACAACAGCGGCACGCAATCCGGCACGACTGACTCAAGCCAAACGACTGACGGCTCTCAACCGAGCACGGGCGACCAGGCGAATGGCAATACACCGAGTACGGGATCTACCGACAACAGCAACACCAACAGCTCGAGCGGAACCGCGTCCGGCACGGCATCTGACAGTTCAAGCCAAGGCACGACATCGGGCAACTAGGCACTGCATCCCCAGATAGGCAACCTGTACAACGGGCGCGAATCGACAGCGGTTCGCGCCCGTTTGCCTTGGGCGCCGTCATGGCGAGCGCCATGCGATGGTAAGATGCTTTACATGTGTAAAGAGGAGATTTGCCATGAGCAAGACAATAGTTAGGCCCATGCTTTCGCTGGGCAACCACATCTACCTGTATCGCCTGCTGCGCGATGCGATTGGGTGTGGCAAGCAAACGTTTATGACGCAGGTCGAAGAGGCTCTCGCCGTTGGCGACATGACTGCTTATGACCTGGGCTTCGAGTCCACGCGCGAGTTGCTCGAGGAACTCGACGACTGCATTAAGCTGACTGTCTTTAAGGGCGGTCGCCTGTATGCCACGGTCATCGCCAACGAGGCATGGGATGCCGCACTTGCCAAGGGCGAGGACAAGCCCAAGGCTGCCAAGGGAGCCAAGCAGTCCTATAAAAAGAAAAAGCGCGGCGAGAAGGACCTCAAGGTTGTACGCCCCAAGCACGTTAAGCGTCCCGAACCAGAAGCCGCGGTTGAAGCTGTGCCGGAGCCCGAGCCCGAGACAGAGATCGAAGTCGCTATTGAGGTGGCAGCAGAAGCCGAAACCGAAATCGCCGCCATGACCGATCCCGAAGTCATGTCAGAACAGGAAGCCGCTGCGGAGCTCAACGAGGCTCCCAAGTCGACAACCGAAGAAGCCGCTGACCAATCCGAGACGCCTGCGTTCCAAAACAGTGATGTCTTTGGCGACGAGGCCGAGGACAATCAACCCGACGAGTCCGCCGATCAAGACGCTACCGAGTCGACGCCGGAACCCGAGACGCCGCAGCCTGCCATCTCGCTTACGGTCGTCTATGACCCCGAGAACGCCAACGCTGGCATCACCACCATGGCATCCACGCCCATCGAGGCAAAGTCGAGCGTCGAGAATGAGAACGCGACGCAGGTTGAGGTTGAAACCGCAGTTGCAGACGCACCCGTCACCGTGAAGCCCGCAGATTCCGAGATCAAGCCGAAAGTAACGCCGGAGCCCGCACCCGTCATCGAATCCATGCCCGCCGCCGCTTGCGACCAAATACCCGCATCCGCACCGGCTTCGCTACCCGCAGCGGCCCCAGCCCCCGCACCTGCAGCGCCCGCCATCCCCAAGGACTTCCCCGTCGATTTCGCAACCGAGGTCTTCTGCCCCGGCCCGCTTCTGCACCAGTTGTCGACCTATCTCCCCTACGGCGCCGACACGCTCGGCATCGTCGGCGAGTACTACTGGATCGCCCGCGAGCGCGGTACCATCGAGGCCGCGCGAAACCGCGCAAGCTTCCCCCTGCGCTACACGCAGGCCGGCGAGCGCCACGAAGTCACCGTGCGCATCCGCCGCAACACCACCGGCGGTCTCGGAGCCACCTGGGCCATCGATAAAGTCGAACCTTCTACCAAGTAACAAAAAGGGACGATAACCCTCAAGGTTATCGTCCCTTTCTCATTAGGTCACCTGAGCTCGACTAATCGCGCGTCAGCTTGCGGTGAATACGATGCGGCTGGGCTGCGTCCTCGCCCAGGCGCTCGATACGGTTGGCCTGATAGGCCTCAAAGTTGCCCTCGAACCAATACCAGTTGCCCGGATTCTCGTCGGTGCCCTCCCACGCCAGAATATGCGTGGCGACGCGATCCAGGAACATACGGTCGTGGCTAATGACCACCGAGCAGCCCGGGAACTCAAGCAGCGCCGCTTCGAGCGAGGACAGCGTCTCGACGTCGAGGTCGTTCGTGGGCTCGTCGAGGAGCAGCAGGTTGCCGCCCTGCTTGAGCGTAAGCGCCAAGTTCAGACGGTTGCGCTCGCCACCGGAGAGTACGCCAGCGCGCTTCTGCTGGTCCTGGCCCTTAAAGCCAAAGCTCGCCACATAAGCGCGGCTCGGAACCTCGGTCTCGCCGACCATCATGTGGTCCAGGCCGTCCGAGACGACCTCCCACAGGTTCTTATCGGGGTCGATGCCGGAACGGTTCTGGTCGACGTAAGAAATCTTGACGGTCTCGCCCACCTCGAGCTCGCCCGAAGTCAGCGGCTCCAGGCCCACAATCGTCTTGAACAGCGTGGTCTTACCGACACCATTGGGGCCGATGACGCCCACAATGCCGTTGCGCGGCAGGGTGAACGAAAGGTCATCGATGAGCACGCGGCCATCGAACTCCTTGTGCAGATGATGGGCCTCGAGCACCTTGTTGCCCAGACGCGGGCCCACAGGGATGCGGATGTCGGTCCAGTCGAGCTTCTGGCTGGCGCGGGCCTCGGCCTCCATCTCCTCGTAGCGAGCCAGACGGGCCTTGTTCTTGGCCTGGCGAGCCTTGGGCGAGCTGCGTACCCACTCGAGCTCGGCCTCCATGCGCTTGGCGAGTTTGGCGTCGCGGTTGCCCTGAGCCTCGATACGGGCGGCCTTGGTCTCCAGATACGTGGAGTAGTTGCCCTTGTAGGGATAAAGGTGGCCGCGGTCGACCTCGCAGATCCACTCGGCAACGTTATCCAGGAAGTAGCGATCATGCGTGACGGCAAGCACCGCGCCCTGATAGTTGTGCAGGAAGTGCTCGAGCCACAGGATCGACTCGGCATCCAGGTGGTTCGTGGGCTCGTCGAGCAACAGCAGGTCGGGAGCCTCGAGTAGCAGCTTGCACAGGGCCACGCGACGGCGCTCGCCGCCGGAAAGCACGTGGACCGGCATGTCGGAATCGGGCAGCTGCAGGGCGTCCATGGCCTGACCGAGCTTGGAATCGATATCCCAGCCGTCGGCGGCGTCGATCTCGTCCTGGAGCTTGCCCATCTCGGCCATGAGGGCGTCCATATCGCAATCCGGGTCGCACATCTCCTCACCGATCTTGTTGAAGCGATCGACCTTGGCAATCATATCGCCAAACGCCATGCGCACGTTCTCGATGACGGTCTTGTCGTCATCGAGCGGCGGCTCCTGCTGCAGGATGCCCACGGTGTAGCCGGGGGTAAGCCTGGCATCGCCGTTGGAGACTTCCTCGATACCGGCCATGATCTTGAGCAGGGTCGACTTGCCCATGCCGTTGGGACCCACGACGCCGATCTTGGCACCGGGGTAGAAGCTCAGGGTCACGTCGTCAAGAATCACCTTGTCGCCATGGGCCTTACGAGCCTGATACATCTGGTAGATAAACTCTGCCATTTGCCTGTTTTATCCTTTCTACCTGCTGTTTCCCTATTCTTGATTCGCTTTAGTGGAAACGAAATGAGAAAACCAGCTCTGAAACTTAACGAAAAAGGGGCATGGTTGCCCACACCCCCTAATACTACCTGGGAAAAGTCCCCCGGAACATACTATGAACTGCGTACGCTAGTTTTCCGCAACCTTAGCGAACGGCTCGCTGCGATTTACGCCACAGCAGATACGAATAGGCGTAGGCAGCTCCGGCCGAACCAAACGCCAGAGCCGCAATCACCGCGGCGACGACTTCACTCGAAAGCACGCTGCCCGCCACGCCCATCACAATCAGGCCAACACCCAGCACCATAAAGCAGGCACCGCCAAAGCGCTGCGTACGGCGCCAGTTCTCGGGATCGGCAAGCGCCCAGGGCGTCTTGATACCGAGCGTATAGTTCTGCTTCACACGCGGCAAGTAGTTGCCTACGCCGATGAACAGCAAACCGACAGCACCGGAAATCAGCACGTTGACCGAACCGACCGCCGGCACCACGCCCCAGACCGTAAGCTCTCCCAGCCAGCTTATGGCGCACATGAACAAGGTGAAGGCAATTACGAAGCCCTGATAGAACTTACCCGAGGTTCGATATGCCTCACCTTTGGGATCGATGCGCGGCACCACGCAGAACATTGCGAGAAGCGCCAGAGGCAGCACGCCGAGCGCGGAGGCCATCCAGCTAGGACCCCAACCGTCGACAGCGCCGTTCGCGCCCCAGTGCGTGGGAATCTGCGCAGGCAAGCTCGGCATCACCATGAGGTGCGCTACGACATTGGCGACGCACAGAGCGACCAGCGCAATCCACACGCGCGACGATACCCCTGTGGGGTGAATGCCCTTGTTTTCGTTATTCATCCTTATCACCTTCATTGTTTGTAAAACCCATAAACCAGCCAATTAAATCCTGCATGACGGTGGTGTTTAAGCTGTATACGATGTTTTGGCCATGGCGCTCGTCGGTCACCAACCCGGCGTTTTTAAGCGTCGCCAAGTGATGGCTCAGCGACGGCTTACTGATATCGAAATGCTTGGCAAGCTCCCCCGCCGTGCAATTGCCCTCGCGCAGCAGTTCCAAAATGCGCCGCCGCGTAGGATCGGCCAGCGCCTTAAAACCCTCTCCCGGCATAAGACCTCCTCTCAGCACCCCTCATGACGCGCACACTATACTCGATATTTAGATGTTTGTCTAACTATCTAATCGAAATGCTTCAAACCACATCAAAGTAAGCGCCATCGCAACCTATGGGCGATTACCTATAATGGCGATAGCCAAAACACGATTTGCTTCCCCATCGGAGGATGTCTATGACCGAAACCACAGCCGCAACTCCCAACGAGACACGCGACACCAAGCTCGAGATCATCATGGGCCGCGAGGCACTCGACAAGCTCGCCAACGCCACGGTGCTGATACTCGGCTGTGGAGGCGTGGGCTCCAACTGCTGCGAGGCACTTGCCCGCGGCGGCATCGGTCATTTTGTGATTCTGGACAAGGATATCGTCGCGCCCAGCAATATCAATCGACAGGCCATCGCCTTTCATAGCACCATCGGCAAGCGCAAGGTGGACGTGATGGAAGCCATGATCAACGACATCAATCCCGCTGCCACCGTTATCAAGCGCACCGAATACCTGCTGAGCGACAACATCGATGATTTCTTCGCGAGCGTTTTGGAGCAGACGGGTGGCAAGCTCGACTACGTCGTCGACGCCATCGACACCATCTCGGCCAAGCTCACCATTGCCAAATATGCTCAGGACCACGACATCCGTTTGGTCAGTTCCATGGGCGGGGCCAACAAGCTCCATCCCGAGTGCCTCCGCTTTGCCGACATCTTCGATACGGTACGTGACCCCATGAGCCGCATTATGCGCAAAGAATGTAAGAAGCGCGGAATCAAGAGCCTGCACGTGCTGTTTAGCTGCGAGGAATCGGTTAAAACCCAACCCCGCGACCCTTCCAACATCCACGAGCGCACCGAGCTGGGAACTGCCAGTTTTATGCCGCCCATCATGGGTCAGATGATTGCCGGCGAGGTTATCCGCCAGATCAGCGGGCGCGGGTGCGAGCGCGTGCGCGCCGATGGCCAGCGCTTGGACTAGCAGGATGCCCTGCGATGGAACCGCGATTCTTTGACACGCATTGTCATCTTGATTTGATGCTCAGCCCCGATGCTGCAGCCAGTGAGTCGGCGGCGTTGGGTCTGGGGCTCTTTGACTGCGGGGTCGACCCACGCGACTTCGCGGCAGCAAAAAAGCGGGCCAGCCGATACCCAAACATTATCGCGGGCGCCGGCCTCCATCCCTGGTGGCTCGCCGACGGCCGCTGCGGTCCTGCCGAAGTCAATCTGCTTTGCGAAGTTGCTGACCAAGAGCGCTATATCGGCGAGGTAGGACTCGACTTTTCTGCGCGCTTTGCCGGAAGCGAACCGCTTCAAATACAGGCACTTGACCGTCTCTGCGATGCACTCGTGCAGCACCCTCTCGCCGGGCGCGTGATATCAATTCACGCTGTTCGTTCAGCAGGAACCGTACTGGACGCCCTTGAGTCATATGGATTACTCACCCCAAGCCCCAACTCCCCCGCCATCATCTTTCACTGGTTTAGCGGCACCTCGAACGAGTTCGTCCGTACGCGAAACGCAGGCTGCTATTTTTCCGTGAACGAGCGGATGCTCGCTACCAAGCGCGGTCGTGAATACGCCCGACAGATTCCACTCGACCGTCTGCTGCTCGAAACCGACGCTCCAGCCGAACCGCAAGCAGATGCAAGCGCGCGACAGCTCATCACATCGCTAAAAAGCGCCTCCCTGCACATCGCCGAACTTAAAAACTGCGCCGAGGAGAGCGTCGAATCGACCGTTTTAGGAAATTCGCGCTCCATATTTGACTTCCGCTGATCCCGGTGGGCAAAAAATGCCAAATATGAGTACTGTTGCAAAGCTAGTCACATCATTTTGCGACAAAACAACACCCTGATAATGCACAACCGTTCATTATCAGGGTGTTTTAGCATGGCTAAAGCCGCGTATAACAGGCTTTTATCGCTCTCGGACATTCAACTAGGGCCTCAAAAGCTTAATTTCGCTGTTACTAAAATAGTGACAGTACTCATATTTGGCATTTTTTGTCCACGAACCCCTAAAGAGCCTCCAACAGACTCCCTAAGAAAGCTCAAGCAGCTCGGGCAGCTGGTCGATAATCTTGTCCGCGGCATCTTGGCTAAAGCCAAAGCGCTCCTCGCGCTTGGCAATAACTGTCAGGCCGGCTCGCTTGCCAGCGGTGATGCCAGGCACCGAATCCTCAACGCAGCAGCAGCGATTCGCGGGCAGCCCCAGTAGGTCAAGCGCATGCAGGTAGATGTCGGGCTCGGGCTTGCTCTCCTTAAACTGCTCGCCGCTCACCACATACTCAAAGGCATCCGACAGCCCGCACGCATTGAGTACTTCCTCGATGCTATCCATGGGCGACGAGCTAGCAAGCGCCACGCGAACGCCGCGGCGCGGCAGCTCTCGAATCGTATCCACGGCGCCTGGGTTAATCAAAGTCTGATAGTCGCGCGGACGTTTATGCGCCCACTCATCCCAACGGGCCAACGCCTCCTCGCCAGTAAAATGTCCCTTACCGGCACGCTCAAACCAATCGACCAGCATGTGGAGAAAGAACTGATGCGAGGTACCGACCTGCCCGTTCAACTCCTCTTGGGTCAGGTTCAACCCAAGCTCCTTGGCAAACGCGGCAGTCTCGCCCAGATAGTAATACTCGGTATCGACAATGACACCGTCCATGTCAAAGATAACGGCGTCGAACGGAAATGCGGACACGGCACCCTCCCTAACAAAAGGGCGCCTGTAAGCAGGCGCCCGAACCATGCATTATCGGCGATTCTAGCCCAGCAGCTTATCCAGCGCCACTGCAATACCGTCTTCGTTGTTATTGGCGGTCACCATCTGGGCTACCGCCTTAACCTCATCGACGGCGTTGCCCATGGCAACACCGGTACCCGCCCACTCAATCATGGACTTGTCGTTCTGGCCATCGCCAAACGAGACGACCTCGCTGGCATCGATACCGAGCTTGGGCAGGGCACCCTCGAGCGCGCGGGCCTTGTCGATACCGGGCGCCGTGTACTCAAAGTACCAGTCGGCCGTAAACATGCCCGAAAGCGTCTGGGTAAAGGGCGCATACATCTCCTCGTAATGCGCCTGTAGGTAGGCCGGGTCGCCTGCCGTCAGCAGCTTGTCCACGGGATAAGCGTCCACAACCTCATGCAAGCTCTCGACCTCACGGATCTTAAGGTCGCACGCATCGCGCTCATACTTGACAATATTCTTCTGCGAACCGTCCGGCAGTGTGATCATGCAGCGATACGAGTCCACGACGTGCAGGTCCCGACCGAGCGAGATCATGGGAATCACGTCGAAATTGCGCAGGTGATCAATCAGGCGATGCAATTCGTCGGCAGGCATAGCCTGATCGAACAGCACCTCATCGGTCTGAGCGTCGACCACATGCGCGCCATTAAAGGCAACTAGCAGACCATCATGGTTCTGAAGGTCGAGCTCCTGCGCCAAGGCGTGCAGCCCCCATGCGGGGCGACCCGAAGCCAAGATGAGCTTAATGCCCGACTCCTGAGCCGCGAGCAGTTTCTCGCGCGTACGCGGGCTGATGACCTTTTGGTCGTTGGTGAGCGTACCGTCGATATCCATTGCGATGGCTTTGATTGCCATATATGCCTCCCTGTCATTGAACAACCTTGTCTGAGCCATCATACAGAACACCCACGGCGGCGCTGTTTGCAACGGGGAAAATGTCATATTGTCCCAAACATGAACGGCGCGCCTTCGACGATTGCGATGCCCGTCGAGGCGCCTCCCGATACATTCCATCCTATCCAAATAGCAAAGGGCCCGCATCCCAACGGATACGGGCCCTTGCCTACTATGCGTTACTTATCGCAGCGAATCCTACTTGCGGTGAGCGCGGTAGAACTCGATGAGCGCCTGAGTCGAAGCGTCCTGCTCGGCCTTGGCGGCGTCGTCGTGGAAGGCCGGGGTGATCTGCTTGGCAAGCTGCTTGCCCAGCTCAACGCCCCACTGGTCGTGGGAGTCGATGCCCCAGACCGTGCCCTCGACAAACGTGATGTGCTCGTACAGGGCGATGAGCTCGCCGAGTGCGAACGGGGTCAGCGTGTCACCGAAGATCGAAGTCGTCGGACGGTTGCCCTCAAAGCAGCGGGCCGGGACGATCTGCTCGGGCGTGCCCTCGGCGCGCACCTCATCGGCCGTCTTACCAAAGGCGAGCGCCTTGGTCTGAGCCAGGAAGTTGCCTAGGAACAGCTCGTGGACATCCTGGCCGCTGTCGGTTGCGGGGTTGGCAGTGTTGGCAAAGGCGATGAAATCGGCCGGGACCACCACGGTGCCCTGGTGCAGCAGCTGGTAGAAGGCGTGCTGACCATTGGTACCGGGCTCGCCCCAGAAGATCTCACCGGTATCGGAGGTCACGGCGCTGCCGTCCCAGCGGACATGCTTGCCGTTGGACTCCATGGTGAGCTGCTGCAGGTAGGCCGGGAAGCGGTGCAGATACTGGCAGTACGGAAGCACAGCGTGGCTCTTGGAACCGAAGAAGTTGACGTACCAGACGTTGAGCAGACCCATCAGCGCGACGGCGTTGTTCTCGAGCGGAGTGTTGCAGAAGTACTCGTCGATGGCGTGGAAGCCCTCAAGGAACTGCTGGAAACGCTCGGGGCCGAGCACGACGATCAGCGACAGGCCCACGGCGGAGTCGACGGAGTAGCGGCCGCCGACCCAGTTCCAGAAACCAAAGGCGTTGGCCGGGTCGATACCGAAAGCCTCGACCTTGTCGAGTGCGGTGGAAACGGCGACGAAGTGCTTTGCAACAGCCTCGGCGTTCTGCTCATCGGAGCCATCGATGGCGCCCTGAGTCTTGAGCTGCTCGAGCATCCAGGTCTTGACCTCGCGGGCGTTGGTGAGGGTCTCGAGCGTGGTGAAGGTCTTAGAGACGATGATCACGAGCGTGGTCTCGGGATCCAAACCCTTGAGCTTCTCGGCCTGGTCGTTGGGGTCGATGTTGGAGATATAGCGGCAGTCGATACCGGCGTCGGCATAGGGACGCAGGGCCTCGTAAGCCATGACCGGGCCCAGATCGGAGCCGCCGATGCCGATGGACACCAGGTGCTCAATCTTCTTGCCGGTAACGCCCTTCCACTCACCGGAGCGCACGCGCTCGGCGAAGGCATACATGCGATCGAGGACCTCGTGCACGTCGGCGACGACATCCTGGCCGTCGACGATAAGCTGGCCTTTCTCGCTTGCCGGACGGCGCAGCGCGGTGTGCAGGACGGCGCGGTCCTCGGTGGTGTTGATGTGCTCGCCGGAGAACATGGCGTCGCGGCGCTCCTCGAGCTTCACCTCGCGGGCAAGATCGCACAGCAGCTTGACGGTCTCATCGGTCACCAGGTTCTTGGACAGATCGAAGTGAAGGTCGCCGGCGTCAAAGCTCAGCTTGTTCACGCGGTCGGCGTCAGCGGCGAACCAGGCCTTGAGGTCGATACCCTCGGCCTCGAGCTTCTCCTGATGAGCCTCGAGCGCCTTCCAAGCGGCGGTCGACGTAGCGTCGATAGGTGCGGCAACAGTTGCCATAAAGTCCTCCTCAGCATACGGGCGCAAGCCTCCATGCGCCCGGATAATCAGATAGTCCTATTCTAGCGCAGGTCAAGACTACAATCAGCGAGCGTTGCCAATCCGCCCCCCAACGGCAACCGACCAAAAAGGGACAGGTTTATTTTGGCAGGTCAAACGCTTTACCAACCAAAAATAACCTATCCCTTTATGGTAAATATTAGGCCGCGGCGCACACACTGCCGAGCAGCTCGCGCAAGGGCGAGCCGATACCCTCCAGCAGTTCGGGAGCGATGATGGCGAAAACGGGAACCTCGCCGGCACCCACAACGGCGGGCACTTTTCCCTCGGAGACGATGCATCCGTAGGGAACAAAGCCGTCCTCGCCGGCATCGAGCACGGCCATGCGACGAGCGAGTTCGCGCGCAAAGCCCGCCGTATCGGCATCGCCGATCGCCAGGACAAAGTCCACGCCTTCGTCGGTCGCCAGGGCCACGGCTTCGTCGATCAGCTCGTCTCCCCCGTCGCCCTCGACCGAGCCGCAGCGAAATAGCGCGCGCTCGAGCAGAGCTCGATCAAGCGAGCCGAGCGCCGCCGAGACAAGCTCATCGCGCGTATGCTTGTCACCGCCCAGCACCACCAGTGTCTTGGTGCCGCCATAGTGGGCAACCAATCGCCCGCACCAGCGAGCCACGTCCCCATCCGCAACCAAGCGCGTCGGCATACCAAACCCATAGTTAACCATTATCCCCACAACCCTTCCGTGCTTTATGGTGGCATCAATCGTTAGCCTCATGCTACGAAGCGAGCTTTTCCGAGCTGTTTCGCGCTCTTTAGGGCTGCGTTAAAAACCCGATGCAGCCGCACGACCATACCCGCCAAAGAGGGACAGGTTTTGACGGTGTCCGGTCGAGCAGGTATTATCGAACAGGTATTCGATAAGAACATGTGTTTGATGGGAGGCACGGATGGCGCACGAGCAGCACACCTACATCTGCATCGACCTCAAGACGTTTTATGCCAGCGTCGAGTGCGTCGATCGTGGGCTCGATCCGCTCACCACCAACCTGGTCGTTGCCGACGAATCGCGCGGACGCACGACTATCTGTCTCGCTATCACGCAGGCTATGAAGGATCTAGGGATTCACAACCGCTGTCGCCTGTTCGAAATACCCGATGGTATCGACTACATTAAGGCCGTACCGCGCATGCAGCACTACATGGAGGTGTCGGCGCAGATCTACGGTATCTACCTGGAATACGTCAGTCCGCAAGACGTTCACGTCTACTCAATTGACGAGTGCTTTATCGACGTGACACCCTATCTGGACCTCTATCACACCGATGCGGAAGGCTTCGCCCGTATGTTGCGCGATGAGGTCCTCGCGCGCACCGGCATCACGGCGACGGTCGGCATCGGCCCCAACCTATTCCAGGCCAAGGTAGCACTCGATATCACCGCCAAGCATGTGCCCAGTCGCATCGGCACACTCGACGACGAGACCTTTCGCAAGGAGATCTGGCCCCATCGCCCCATCACCGACATCTGGGGCATCGGCCCCGGCGTGGCGGCCCGTCTCGAGAAATACGGCGTCTACGACCTGATGGGCGTCGCCGCACTCGACGAGAACCTGCTCTACGACGAACTCGGCGTCAATGCCGAATATCTTATCGACCACGCCTTCGGGCGTGAGCCGACAACCATCGCCGATATCCAAGCCTATCGCCCGCAAGCGACCTCGACCACCACAGGACAGGTGCTCTCGAAGGGCTATGCCTACGAGCAGGCCTACACCGTCTTGCGCGAGATGGTCGACAACGCCGTGTTGGATCTAGTCGATAAGCACGTGGTCTGCGACAGCATCTCGCTCTTTGTGGGCTACGCGAGCGAGCGCGCCGACATACGCCGGCTCAACGCCAGCGGCACGGCGCAGTATATAGACGGCTGCGGACACCTGCGCTCGAGCACCTCGGGCATCGAGCCCGCAGCGACCGATGGCCCCGAGCTCGCGCCCCGTGCTCCCAAGCCCGTCCAGCGCGATGACGAAAGGCGTCGCCTGGTGCGCGAAGCGCAGGCAATCGATGGCATCTTTGTGGGAGAGCATGGCGGCAAACCGCGTGGTGGCTATGCCGCACTCTTTGCGCACTCCAACGCCTCGCGCAAGCTGCCCGAGCGCACTAACTCGTTTAAGAAGATCATGGGCTATTTTGATGAGCTCTGGGCGCAGACTGTCGATCCCAAACGACCGGTCAAGCGCATCAACCTTGGATTTGGCAACCTCATGCCCGAGGAATTTACCACCATCGATCTGTTCAGCGATATCGAGGCCGATGAGCGCGAGCGCGACCTGGCGCGCGCCGTCCTGGCCGTGAAAGGCAAGTACGGCAAGAACGCGCTCGTCAAGGGATTAAGCTTTACCGCCGGCGCCACCGCGCGCGAACGCAACGACCAAGTTGGAGGACACCGTGCCTAAACCCAAACAACAGCCCGTGCGCCCGCCGACCGCCTTCGAGCGCCTGGCGGACCCCGAGGGCAGGCGCCGCGCCGCCGACCCCAAGCTCACTGCCAACGGTGCCGTGCGCGCCAACCGCGCCGCGCAGTTTATGCCCTTTGCCGCCCTCACGGGATACTACGAACTCGTGCGCAAGCAGGAAATCACCGTCGAGTCAAAACGTGAGCTCACGGAAGAAAAAGCCCTCGTACTTTCTAAAAAGCTCGAGGGTCTCAAACGTGGCGACTTGGTTCGTGTCACCTATTACGATACATACGGCTATCGCAGCCGCACCGGCATCCTCGACGAGGCGCTCCCCGCCTTCAAGCTCCTCAAGCTCCGAGACATCGCCATCGACTTCGACGACATCCAAGACATCGAACTGCGCGGACGAGCCTAGCCAAGGAAGCGCATCCAGGGCGGCGCTTACAGCGTCATGACGTAGTAGCCCGCGTCTTTCACGGCCGTCTCGAGGACACCACGATCAACCGGCTGCTTAGAGCGCACGCGTGCCGTGTGGTCCGCATACGTCACCGTTGCCCACACGCCATCCAGCGCATTGAGGGCATTGGCTACGTTCTGAGCGCAGCCGTCACAGCTCATGCCGCCGATGAGCAGCTCATCGCTATAGGGATAGTGTGACGCATCGGTATCCACCACAACAACCTTTTTGGCCTTCTTGCCGCTCGTACCATCGCTGCAGCAACTCTTCCCGTGTGTCGAAGCGGCAATGCGACGCAGTCCAAAAAACATGCCGACGGCAATGACGGCCAGCACGATGAGATTCGCAGGGTTGAGCAAGTCACTCATGCGCTCCCCTTTCAAGTAGCACTATCTAGATACCCCCATGGGGTGTCCCCATCTTAACCCAAAATCATGTCTGTTCGGTCAATTAGTTTCCCTCTTCAAACTTTTTTGTTGACCATGGCTTACTTTCGTGTATAAGTTTTCCTAGGCTAACAGTTTAGATCCGTAAGGAGCGCCGTGACTCGAACCATAGACATCCCAACGTTTCAGGCAGCGGTCGTGCGCAACTGCTCCCCCACGCTCGCGGGCATCAAGCCGGCATCGCTCTTTACCTATCCAGGCACCTACGCCCACGGGAACGGCTCGACCACAACCGAAACCATCGCAGAACGCCGAGCACGCCTGCTCGACGTTATCGCCCAGTGCAATCGCGAGCTTGACCCGCTCGGCATCCACCTGAGTGTTTTGGTCTGGCGGCCCTGCGGAGCACTCGTGTACGTGTACCGAGCCAAAAGCCTCGCCACCTATTTCGCAGACCCTCGCGCCCAAACAGCGCTCGCCTCGGAAGGCTACGACACGAGAGACCTTTCGACATGCCTTGTGCATTTGGCATCACGCATCACGCTCGCGAGCAATAACGTCGCGGAATGCGCTTGTAGCCAGACTCGATGCGCACTACCCCAGCAAGCTAGCTGCAGCAACGACTGCACCTGCGAGTTTCCGCACGAAATAGGCTACTTCCTTGGATATCCCTACGACGACGTGCACGAGTTTATCGTCCAGCGCGGCGAGAACTACAAGGTCTTTGGAGCTTGGAAGGTCTACACGGATGTCGAGCAAGCGCTTGCGATGTTTGACGCCTACCGCGCTTGCACTCAATACCTCACCTTTGTCTATCAGCAGGGCTGCAGCTTGGCGCAACTTGCCCAGGCAACCCGATAGAACATAGAAGCCGCGGCAACCTGCCGCACAACTGAAAGGACAAAACATGAGCAAGATCGCCGTCGTCTACTGGAGCGGCACGGGCAACACCGAGGCCATGGCAAACCTCGTCGCCGAAGGCGCCACGTCCGCGGGTGCCGAGACTGAGGTCATCCCCTGCGCCGACTTCTCTGCTGACAAGGCCGCCGAATATGATGCCTTCGCCTTCGGCTGCCCCGCCATGGGCTCCGAGGAGCTTGAGTATGACGAGTTTCAGCCTATGTGGGACGAGGTCAAGGAGACCCTCGGCGGCAAGAAGGTCGTCCTCTTTGGCTCCTATTCGTGGGCCGAGGGCGAGTGGATGGACAACTGGAAGGCCGACGCCGACGAGGCCGGCGTCAACGTCGTGGACTCCGTCATTTGCTACGATGCGCCCGACGATGAGGGCGAGGCGGCCTGCAAGGCCCTCGGAGCCGAGCTCGCGTAACGAAACCAGGCCTCCAAAAGAGCCTGTATCACAGCGCATCCCCATCCCTACAAAAGAGCGGGGGCTGGATTCAAGTCCAGCCCCCGCTCTTTTGTAACGGCAGTTACATCAACCGGCTACGAGATATTTCCCAAGAACGCCTTGGTGCGCTCGCTCTTGGGGTGGTCGAAGACCTCGCTCGGCGTACCCTCTTCCACAATGACGCCGCCGTCCATAAAGACGACGCGGTCGGCGACATCGCGGGCAAAGCCCATCTCGTGCGTCACGACGATCATGGTCATGCCGTCGCGTGCCAGGTCGCGCATGACACCCAGGACGTCGCGCACGAGCTCGGGGTCGAGCGCCGAGGTGGCCTCGTCAAAGAGCATGACGTGCGGGTTCATCGACAGGGCGCGGGCGATGGCAACGCGCTGCTGCTGACCGCCCGAGAGCTGGCTCGGCATAAAGTCGATACGCTCGGCAAGACCGACCTTGGTCAGCTCCTCGACGGCAATTTTCTCGGCCTCTTCCTTGCTGCGCTTGAGCACCTTCTGCTGCGCGAGCATGACGTTCTTTTTGACTGAGAGGTGCGGGAACAAATTGAACTGCTGGAACACCATACCCAGATGCGTGCGCACCTTGTTAAGATCGACGCCCTTGGCGCACACGTCCACACCCTCAACGACAATCGAGCCACTCGTGGGATGCTCAAGACGGTTGATGCAGCGAAGCATCGTCGACTTACCCGAGCCCGAGGGACCCAGAACTACGACGACCTCGCCCTTGTGCACATCCAGATCGATATCGCGCAGGACCACGTTATCGCCAAAGGCCTTCTGGAGGTTCTTGATGCTGACGACGACCTCGTTCGAGTTATTGGTTTCGCTCATGATAGGACCTCCTTACAGACCGGCGATGTGATCGGCGGGCGTCGCGACGACCTGTCCGGCGCTCTTGGCGGGACGCTTCTTCTTAGTTTCGGCCGTGCCCAAAAGCCTCGCCTCAAGGCCGCTCACCAAGCGAGCGAGCGGCAGGGTGATGACCAGATAGAACAGGGCGGCAACCACGTACGGTGTAATAGAGCCCGTCGTGGCCACGATGGTGCGGGCGTTCATGACGATCTCGACCACGCCCACGGCCGCGAGCAGCGACGTATCCTTGTAAAGCAGGATAAACTCGCTGGTCAGCGTAGGCAGGACATTGCGGAACGTCTGCGGAATCATAACGTAGAGCAGTGTCTGGAAGGCGTTCATGCCCAGCGAGCGCGCAGCCTCGTTCTGGCCCTTGGGGATCGACTGAATACCGGCACGGAAGATCTCGCACAGGTAGGCGGACGAGTTCATGGCCATGACGATGACGCCCAGCACATAGTCGTCAACCTTGACGCCGGCAAGCGGCAGGCCAAAGAATGCAATATAGATCTGCAGGAACGCCGGCGTACCACGGATGATATTCACATAGATGCCGGCAAGGCAACGCAGGATGCGCGACTTGGAGATGCGCATGAGCGACAAGGCAAAGCCAAAGGGAATTGCCAGCGGAAACGCCACGAGCACGATCGAGAGCGACATGAGGAAGCCTTTGAAGACGATCGGCAGGCTCTGGACCAAAATGACCGGGTTCAGGAACAGGCGAAGGAACATGTTGGAGTTCCAGGCCTCGACCCACGGCTGCTCTTTAAGGTCGGCCAAGAAGTTATCGAAGGCCGTCACGCCCTTGATCTCCACCGACGGAATCTTGGAGATCTTCTTGGTCGACCCGTCGGCGAGCGTATAGGTGCCGCTAAAGGCCTCATCGCCGCCCTCGACGGGGAAGGTCACGCCGTAAACCTCGACACGGAAAAAGCCGCCGGCAGGCGCCGTCTCGCCAAAGTCAATCTTGAGCGTCTGGCCGTCAGCCTTGCACGTGGGTTTCATGGGCGTACGATCCATGAGGTCCTCGCCCGAGAGCATCGTCAATCGCGTGTCATCGGTACCAAACGTCGTGCCGTCGACAAACGTCAAAGAAAGACCGCTCAGCTCCTCGTCGGCATCGGCCTGAACTTCCCAGGTAATGCGCGTCTCGGTGCCGCCGACCACATCGCTGCCCGAACCGGTGTTGGGTCGGGCGGTAATCTTTGCGGTCTCAAGCGCCTGGGCGGTCGTGGGCGCATATGCCCCCGCGCACACCAGCGCGAGCGCCACGGCCATGACGCAGGCTAGCTTTTGGAGCAAGACGGGCAGTGGAAAACGCTGCTCAGCGGCCCCTTTGTTCAGTCGAGACAAGGTGGCTCCTATCGTAGAAGTTGCCGGCAAAACGAGACGGAAACGCTCTCCGTCAAGAGAAGCGCAAAGGCCCTCTCCGCAAAACGGAAAGGGCCCGCGCGCAATCAAGTAGTTATTTTACTTGATGTTGTACTTAGCCATGAGGGCGTCGACGGTACCGTCGTCGGTCAGGTCCTTGATGGCCTGGTTGACGTCGTCCTTGAGCTTAGTGTTGCCCTGGTTGATGGCGATGGCGTACTCCTCGCCGGTGCTGATCTGCTTGATGGTCTGGCAGGTGTTGAACTGCTCGGCGGTCAGCTGGCTGGCGACGGAGCGGTTGGTCACCACGGCGTCACCCTTATCGGACTGCAGGGCGCTGAAGCACTCGGTGGCGTCCTTGTAGGGAACAATCTTGGCCTTGGGGAAGTTCTCCTGGGCAAAGGCCTCGGCGGTCGAGCCAGACTGGACGATGATGGTAGCGTCGGCGTTGTTGAGCTTCTCGCTGTAGTTGTCGGCCGTGATGTCGGTGTTATCGACCTTGGTCACGATAGCCTGATCGTCCATGTAGTAGGAATCAGAGAAAGTGACTTCCTTCTCACGCTCGGGCGTGTCGGTGATAGCCGCGATGGAAACATCATACTTGGCGCCCGAAGCGACGCCCGGAACCAGCGTGTCAAAGTCATTGTTGACATACTCGACATCCAGGCCCAGCTTGTCGCCGATAGCCTTGATGAGCTCAAGGTCAAAGCCCTGATAATCGCCGTTGTCATCCTTGTACTCAAACGGAGCGTACTCGGCAGAGGTGCCGACGGTGAGCGTACCGTCCTTGACGAGTGCATACTCCTTGGAGCCGTCGACCTTCTCGACCTTCGCGTTGTCAGAGCTGCTGGAACCGGCATCGGAACCAGAGGTGGCGTTGGACGAACCACAGCCCGTCAGTGCAAGAGCGAGCGCCATGGCGCCCGTGGCTGCAAACGCGCCAAGCTTCTTGAGCTTCATAATCAGTCTCCTTCCAGTGACCCCGTTTGATTCAGAGGTCTGCAAAAACTGTTGGCTATTATGCACCCGGAATTACGAATCTGCAATGAGAAAACTGATTGAAACAAACCCATAACGTGAATGGAATACTCCACTTAGCAACAGTCATTACTGCTGCAATGACCTTAACAGTTTGATTTCAGCTGCATAACCTGCAAGTTCGTTCGGCGTCTCCAAAATAAATGGAAGTGCACGCAAGCGGCTATTCGATACAATATTCTGCATAACCTGCATACCGCCGCCAAACTCTTCACTACCCAGGTAGCCCTTGCCGATGCACTCGTGGCGATCCTTATGGGCGCCGCAGGGGTTCTTGGAGTCATTGATATGCACGGCGCGCAAGCGCTCGATACCCACCACGCGGTCGAACTCGTCGAGTACGCCGTCCAGGTCATGGATGATGTCGTAGCCAGCATCGCTCACATGGCAGGTGTCCAAACAAACGCCCAGCTTATCGGACAGCTCCGGGCACTTGGCGGCAACGCCCTCGATAATGCGCGCCAGCTCTTCAAAGCTACGGCCCACCTCGGTGCCCTTGCCCGCCATGGTCTCAAGCAATACCGTCGTCTGCTGTCCCTCAAACATCACCTGGCACAGCGTGTCGAGAATCATCTGAATGCCGGCGTCTGCCCCCTGTCCCACATGCGCACCGGGATGGAAGTTGTAGTAGTTGCCGGGCAGTGCTTCCAGACGCTGCAAATCTTCCGCCACAGCCTCCAAGGCAAACTCCCGCGCCCGCTCCTTAGCGGAGCAGGGGTTATAGGTATACGGGGCATGCGCCACTAGCGGTCCAAAGTCGTTTTGCGCCATAAGCTCGCGCAGAGCCGCCACGTCATCCATGTCAAGGTCTTTTGCCTTGCCACCGCGCGGGTTGCGCGTAAAGAACGCAAAGGTATTGGCACCAATGGACAACGCCGTCTCCCCCATTGCCCGATAGCCCTTCGTCGTCGAAAGATGACACCCGATCGTTAGCATCTCCAACTCCCCCTCATCAGTTGCGGTGAAATACGGTCTATTGGTGCCTTATTTTGGCGCAAACAGACCGTATTCCACCGCAAGATATAAAAGGGGCATCAGGGGCAAGGTCCGCCGAGCCCCCTTGAGCACCAGCACCGCAGCCTAGAGCGTCAAGCGAATCGCATCGATAATCTGCGCGCAGCGCTGCGTGGCGGCAAGAGGCATAACGGGGCTTTCAAGCTCTCCCGTCTGGACGAGCTGCGTCGCATGCTGAATTTCGCCGTAGAAATCATCGACCTCAAACGGGGCATTAGTTTCGAGCATTCGTCCGTCGGAGTACTTCACATGGGCGAGCTCGGGGCGATGGAGGCGCTCGATTTCCACCGAACCCCGTTCGCAGGCAATCATTAAGCGGCTTTCATATGCTGCTTTGCCGTCGCACACCATATGAATGGGTATACCGCCGACACTCATATGGATCTCATCGGCCCAATCCACGCGGCCACCCGATACGTCACGCCAGCGAACTTCACGAGACGAAACATCGCACGCACCCGCAAGAAGATCCTCAAACCACCCGACCGCGTAGCAGCCCATGTCATATAGACAGCCACCCTGCAACGGATCGAGCAGATAACTCGAAGGCGGCTGACCATAATCGAGTTTTTGCACGCTTTCGATCGAGACGATACGGCCAAGCTCGCCCGACGTAAGCAAACCCTTCACGCGAGTATGCATCGGACAAAACCGATTCTTCATCGCCTCCATAAACAGTACGCCGCGCTCGCGAGAGGTGGAGGCAATCGATAGAGCCTCTTCCTCACTCAAAACGGCCGGTTTTTCGCACAGCACGGCCTTTCCCGCGCGCAGTGCCCGACAGACCCAATGCGCATGCATGCCATGTGGAAGAGCCAAGTAGATTGCGTCGACATCGGGGTCGGCAATCAGCGCATCATAAGCCGCATCGCCGCTATCGTCAGTCGTGGCATAGCTGTGCGCGGCATCAATCGAAAACGCCCTGCAAAACTCCTCAACATGAGAAGGGGCGCGACCGGCGGCAGCCACAAGCCGCGCCCCGTCCACCTCCTTGAGCGACGATGCAAATCGATGCGAAATGTGCCCAGCGCCCAAAACGCCCCAACGAACCTCGCGCAAATCATCACATGAATCCCGATGGCCCACGACAGCCCCCTTCAGTTGCGGTGGAATAGTTCCTGTTTAAGCCCCATTCTGCCGCAAACAGGAACTATTCCACCGCAAGTTATAAAAGGGTCATGAGGAGCGCGTTTTGCAAAAGGCTTTAAGCGCAGCCGTTACGGGGCCAGGCTGGAAACGTCGGCGCACATCGTCGAGACGCTCGGGGACATCGATGTGTTGCGGGCAGTGACGCGCACATTTGCCGCACTTGACGCAATTGCTCACGAGCTTGGGCTCGCTCGTGCGCACCGCGCTCGCCGTAAAGTATTGCGACAGCCCCGTAAACCAGCTGTGCGCATAGCTCGCGTTGTAAGCGGCAAAGCAGCCGGGAATGTTAATACCCTTGGGACATGGCATGCAGTAGCCGCATCCCGTGCAGGGCACGCGATTCGATTTTTCAAACTCCGCCAGCACGCGTGCGATGGTATCGAGCCGAGCGGCTGTCATCGAATCCGGCAGGGCCCGATCGGCCAGCACCGCGTTCTCGTCCACCTGCGCGGTATCGGTCATGCCCGAAAGCAGCATCGTGACTTGAGGATGGTTCCACACCCACGAAAGGCCCCAAGCAGCCGGCGTCTTCAGGTACGGATCGCGTACGTCATCGAGCACGGCGCGGGCCCGCGGAGGCAGCTTGCCCGCCAGGCGTCCGCCCAAAAGCGGTTCCATCACAAACACCGCGAGCCCGCGCTCGGCGGCTGCTATAAGTCCCGCCGTTCCCGCTTGGTAGCGCTCTCCAGCGTAGTTGTACTGGATCTGGCAAAAATCCCAGTCATACGCGTCAAGCATCGTGAGGAAGTCCGCCGCACTGCCGTGGTACGAAAAACCTATCTGGCGAATACGCCCCGCAGCCTTTTGGTGCGCAATCCAGTCCTCGATGCCCAACGCCACCACGCGCTCCCACTGGGCGGGCGAGGTAATGTTGTGCATAAGGTAGTAGTCGATATGGTCGGTCCGCAAACGGTGCAGTTGCTCGTCAAAAAAAGCGGTCGAAATCCTCCGCACATTTGTACGAAGCGTGCGGCAACTTAGTCGCCAGCAACACCCGGTCACGCAGCCCCAAGCGCTCAAGTGAGGCGCCCACGCACACCTCGTTACCGGGATAAAGATACGCAGTATCCAGATAATTAATCCCCTGTTCCACCGCACGGGAAATGATGGCATCGGCCGTCTTCGCATCGGGGTGTCCCGGCGCACCGGGAAATCTCATGCAGCCCAGACCCAGAGCAGATATTCGGTTACCACTTTTGGGGTCAACGCGGTATTGCACGGCCCCTCCTTTCGCCATCAGCGCCCCGGCAAGACGAAACACAATGGTCACGCGACCGAAACATCGTGGAATCGCAATCGAGAACGTATCGTAACGCAGCAGAAATCGAGCCGTCACGACACCGCTTTAACATCAGCAAAAAGCCCGATGAAAGGAGCCGCCCATGCCCGCGCTCGACCTTTGGAACCTCGCCTCCCAGCTCAAAAGCAACGATTATCGCTGGGTCGACCTCACCCACACGCTCTCATGCGACACCCCGCACTGGTTTGGCTTTAAGCCATTTGAGTCCACCAAGCTCTTCGACTACCTGCCCGGCACGCCCGAGGACATGCTCGCGCCCATGCGTTGCTTCCAGTATTCGGTCGCCTCGCAGTACGGCACCCACGTCGACGCACCGCGCCACTTCCATGTCGAGGGTCGTTCCCTTGGAGAGATTGAACCCATCGAGTTTATGCATCCGCTCTGCGTGATCGACAAGCATGAGGAGTGCGCCGCGAATCCCGACTTTATCCTGACCATCGAGGACCTCAAAGCCTGGGAGGATGAGCACGGTCGCATTCCCGAGGACGCTTTCGTCGCCTTCCGCTCCGACTGGTCCAAGCTCGCCGACCTCGAGAACAAGGACGAGGACGGCTAGCCCCACTACCCCGGCTGGGACCTCGGCGCCATCAAGTGGCTCGTTGAAGAGCGCGACATCGGCGCCATCGGCCACGAGCCGGCTGACACCGACCCGGCGAGCGTGACCACGCGTGAGGACGCCTACCCCTACCCCGGCGAACAGTACATCCTCTCGGTCGACCGCTATCAGATCGAGGTCATGGACCATCTAGACGAGCTTCCCGCCACGGGCGCCGTCATCTTCTGCACCTTCCCCAAGGTGCGTGATGGCGTCGGATATCCCGCACGTGTCTTTGCGGTCTGCCCCGCGTCATAAGTTCCCATGCGTTTGTTCTTCTAAATACGACCATCCGGTGCACGCGACATGGCCCGGCGGCATACAATCCATCAGGCGCCCCATACGCGGGCGCCTTTTTATGGGGAGATGATTCACATGCAGATCAACAAGGTCGCCTTCATCGGCAAGGGCGGCGTGGGCCTGCTCTACGGCAGCATGATCGCCCAAGCGCTCGGCAACGACGCTGTCGAATACGTTATGGACGACGCGCGCTTTGAGCGCCACGCGGGTGATGCGCTCACCGTCAACGGCAAGCCCTGCGCGCTCAAGTCCGTCCGCGCGAGCGAGGCGACGCCCGTCGACCTGGTCATCCTCACGGTCAAGACAACCGGGCTCGATGTGGCGCTCAAAACCCTGGAAAGCGTCGTGGGACCCGACACGCTGATCGCGTCGCTGTGCAACGGCATCACGAGCGAGCAGAAGATTGCCGAGCGCTTTGGCTGGGAGCACACCGTCCTTGGTATCTGCCAGGGCATGGACGCCGTATTCCTCAACGGGGAGCTCACCTATACCAATGCCGGCGAGATCCGCTTTGGTGCGGCAGCGGGCACCGACCCCGCAACCGTTATCGCCATCGACGAGCTCTACACGCGTTGCGGCATCGCCCATACCGTCGAGCACGACATCGCACATCGCATGTGGGCCAAACTCATGCTCAACGACGGCATCAACCAGACCTGTATGGCCTACGGCGGCACCTACGGAAGCGCTACGGAGCAGGGCTCCGAGCAGCTCCGCAGTTTTGTCTCCGCCATGCGCGAGACGCTTGCAGTCGCCAATGCCGAGGGCATCGAGCTCACCGAGGCAGACCTAACGCAGATGGTGCGTCTCATAAAAGGGCTCGATCCCGCCGGCATGCCCTCGATGGCGCAAGACCGCATCGCTCAACGCAGAACCGAGGTCGAGGAATTTGCGGGTACCATCTGCCGCCTCGCGGCCAAGCACGGTATCCAGGTGCCGCAAAACGAATGGCTCTATTCGCGCATCCGCGAAATCGAGGCCAGCTGGTAACGCCGCCGTACCGCATCCAACAGTCTCAATAGCAAAAACCGCCGCAAAGGGCACTCCCCTTGCGGCGGCTTCCTTCTTCATCTATGGGCAAAACCAGCTTCACAACGGCTAGCGCCGCACCTGCGGCGTCTCGTCCTCGTCATCGCGGCAAAGGGTCACGCCCGCACTTCCCAGCAGCGCTGCTGCGATGAGCGCGCCGACCACAATAGGAGCAGCCCCGCACGAGCCCTGCATGCCTGCGACAAACGCAGCTGTAGGGCCAAGACAGCCAAGTACCAATGCGACGGCGGCGATAGCGATATCTCGAGCGTTCATGAGACCACTTCCTCCACGAGAAAGACCTTATTTCTCATGAACCAGTGTGCCCCGCATGCATACGCCCAGCGTACCGCCACGGTAAGGGCTCTGTTAACTCAAACGCACATAAAGAAAGGGCGGCTTTACGTTGCCTAAAAGCTCAGCAAAGACGCCCGCCCATCATGTGCCTATTTTGCTCTGATGGCAGATTACCAACCGGTATAGTAGTCGGTGGTTCCGGCAGCGCAGCCGGAGTCATAGACCTTGCACTCGCCCTTGGAACCGGTAAACGTAGAGCCTTGGGCCTTATCGCCCGCGGCAACGACGTAGTAACCATCGGAATCGCGCCAAAAGCCCTCGGAATCCTGCGTCCACTCGCCCGTGCGGTGGTGATACAACACGTTGCTGCTGTAATAAGTCTCGCGGCGGCCGTTATAGTTATTGACGCCGCTCAAGCGCGTCAGACCCGAGCCGTTCGCGTAATACGCAGCAGACGTGTAAGATGAGCCGGAGCCGGCGTTGCAATATGAAGCCTGAACGGCCTCGGCGGCCTCGGCTTCGGCTGCGGCAGCCTCGAGCGCCTCGCGCTTGGCATCCTCAAGCGTAGAGCGAAGCTCGTCGAGCTCGGTCGACTTAGCGTCGACCTCCCCCATCGTCAACAGGCTACCCGCACCGTCGATGCAGCCCTGCAACACAGCGCGCTCGTCATCGGTAGCATAGTCGCCATACATATTCATAATGATCTGAGCGCGCATCTCCAGGGAATCGCGCTTTGCCCCCATCGAGGCGTTCCACTCCTGCATAGAGCCATAACCGTCGCCGCGGTAGTCAACGGGCTGCACCAGCGTCGCCTCGGACGGCGTTGATCCGACCGTATCGGATAGTGTCGCCGCGTGGGCATCAGTTGCGCCGGCGCCCGCCAAAAGTGCCACGGTCAGAGCGGCGGAAAGGGCGGCGGCTTTCGGTTTTCGTGAATCGATCCTCATGTAGCTGGAAACCTCCGTAGTGCGTTTTTGCTGCGTGTGAGCTGCGTGTGATTTAATCGCGCTGCATAGTACCCCGAGCAAATCGCGACCTGCGGTTTTACTCAAAAGGCGCACGTCAATTGCGTAAAACTCACATCCTCTCAACAGGAGTTTTCCACAACTCGAATGCATAAAGCATGCCAAAAACCCTGTTTTTGCACCCTCTCTATGCAAAAACGACGCCTGTGCAACCATTGTTCGCACAGGCGCCTTGAGCAGGCATTTTATGCAGTTATACCTATCGAGTCGCAAGGGGTCCTTGCACAAGTCGCCTTACTCGTCCAGCGCGGCAAAGGCCTGCTTCAGATCCCAAATGATATCCTCGGCGTTCTCGGTACCGATGGAAAGACGGATCGTGGAGGGCGTGATGTTCTGCTCGGCGAGCTCCTCGGCAGAGAGCTGGGAGTGCGTGGTGGTAGCCGGGTGCACGACGAGCGACTTGACGTCGGCCACGTTGGCGAGCAGCGAGAACACCTGCAGATGATCGATGAACTTCCATGCAGCCTCCTGGCCACCCTTAATCTCAAAGGTAAAGATCGAAGCACCGCCACGGGGGAAGCACTTCTGATAGAGCTCGTGATCGGGGTGCTCAGGCAGGCTCGGGTGATTCACCTTGGCGACGTGGCTGTCGCCAGCCAGGAACTCAACGACCTTCTTGGTGTTCTCGACATGACGGTCGACGCGCAGCGACAGAGTCTCGGTGCCCTGGAGCAGGACCCAGGCGTTGAACGGGCTGATGCAGGCGCCCTCGTCACGCAGCAGGATAGCGCGGACATAGGTTGCGAAGGCGGCGGGACCGGCAGCCTCGGCAAACGAAACACCATGGTAGGAGGGGTTGGGCTCAGCGATCTGGGCGTACTTGCCACTCGCCTTCCAATCGAAGTTACCGCCGTCGACGATCACACCGCCCAGCGAGGTACCGTGGCCTCCGATGAACTTGGTTGCGGAGTGGACGACGATGTTGGCGCCGTGCTCCAGCGGACGGAACAGATACGGGGTGCCGAAGGTGTTGTCGACGACAACCGGCAGACCGTGCTTCTTGGCAATCTCGGAGATGGCGTCGATGTTGGGGATGTCGGAGTTGGGGTTGCCGAGCGTCTCGAGATAGATGACCGTGGTGCTGTCCTTGATGGCAACCTCAACCTCTTCCAGGTTATGGGCATCGACAAACGTGGTCTCGACGCCAAACTGGGAGAGCGTATGCTCCAGCAGGTTGTAGGAGCCACCGTAGATGGTCTTCTGAGCCACCACGTGGTCACCAGCCTGGGCAAGAGCCTGCAGGGTATAGGTGATGGCAGCAGCGCCGGAGGCGACGGCAAGACCTGCCACGCCGCCCTCGAGCGCGGCGATACGGTCCTCGAAGACGCCCTGGGTGGAGTTGGTCAGACGGCCGTAGATGTTACCGGCGTCGGCAAGACCAAAGCGGTCGGCGGCGTGCTGGGAGTTGCGGAACACATAGCTCGTGGTCTGGTAGATCGGCACGGCACGGGAGTCGGAAGCGGGATCGGCGCTCTCCTGGCCAACGTGCAGCTGCAGGGTATCGAAACCAAAGGTGTGCTCGGGGTTGTTGATGAACTGGCTCATGATGATCTCCTTGATCGAACGAAAGTAAGTAAAAAGAGAGAAGTAAGTCGCTGTCTCCTGATCACGCCGACGGGCGCAAACAGGAGCCCGGCATTCGTCTTGGTAAGCAATTCATATGCGGGCCTCCTTTCGCGTCCCGATTCCGTGGTCGGCTTAATAACCTACCGCCTTTGTGTGTTTTGAATAGTACGGGCATTGTCTCCCTCGGTCAATCACTTAAAAGCGCTAACTTGTTATCTGTTTTATAGATAACTATCGAAAGGATGGCGTCGATGACCCTTCAGCAGCTTCGTTTTCTGATCACCGTGGCAGAGTCCGGCTCAATCAACGCCGCAGCTCAACGCCTCTATACTGCTCAGTCCAACATCTCAAACGCCGTCAAAAGCCTGGAACAGGAGCTCCATCTGGAGATCTTTACGCGCTCCAGCCGCGGCGTCACGCTCACCAACGACGGCACCGAGCTTTTGGGCTATGCGCGCCAGGTCGTAGAGCAGGCCGACATGCTCGAGGCACGCTACGAGGACGGCGGCATCCCGCAAGCCCGCCTCGCCATTTCCGCCCAGCACTACGCCTTTTCGGTCGAGGCCTTTGTCAACGTAGTCGAGCGCTGCCGCGACAGCAAGTTCGAGTTCATCATGCGCGAGACCACCACATCGCAGATCATCGACGACGTGCGCGCGTTTCGCAGCGACATCGGCATCCTCTATCTGGACGACTTTAATACCCGTGTCTTGCAGAAGGCCTTCGCCGATGCCCGCGCAAGCTTCCATCCCCTCTTCGACGCGACGGTCCACGTCTTCGTTAGCGAGCGCCACCCGCTCGCACGCCGCCCGCAGCTGTCCCTTGCCGACCTCACGCCCTATACGCGCTACAGCTTTGAGCAGGGAACCTCAAATTCCTTCTATTACGCCGAGGAACCTTTTAGCTATATCCCTTGCGACCGCAACATACGAATCTCGGACCGCGGAACACTTACCAACTTACTTATCACGTCGAACGGTTACACCCTGTCGACCGGTGTCCTCTCCAATGAAATGCAATGGGGCATGGCATCGATCCCGCTAGCAGACGCCCCAACGATGCACGTTGGCTACATCATGCACGACGAGCGCAAGCCCTCTCTCCTCTTGCAGCAATACCTCGACGAGCTCAACCGCATCATCCATGCCAACTAACAGTCCGAAGACGGGGTAGAAATCGTAGATTGCTGGCCCCCGGCGGGCATGGCGCTACAATGGTCGCTCACACGAAACGTACCCAACGAAAGGAAGCCCGTGAAGGTCATCATCTATACCGACGGCTCGGCCCGATCAAATCCGGGACGCGGCGGCTACGGCGCCGTGCTCAAATACACCAACCCCGCCGGCAAGACCTTTACCTCCGAGCTTTCGCGCGGCTACGCCAAGACCACCAACAACCGCATGGAACTCATGGCCGTTATCGTGGCGCTCGAGGCGCTCAACCGCCCTTGCGAGGTCGAAGTCCATTCCGATTCGCAGTATGTCGTCAACGCCTTTAACAAGCACTGGATCGACGGCTGGAAAAAGCGCGGATGGAAAACCGCCAACAAGCAACCCGTCAAGAACCGCGACCTGTGGGAGCGCCTACTCACCGCCAAAAGCAAGCACAAGGTTGATTTCATCTGGGTTAAGGGTCACGCCGGTCACGAGCTCAACGAGCGCTGCGATGAGCTCGCCACCACGGCGGCCGACGGCAGCAACCTCGATATCGACGCCGGCTTTAACGAGAGCGACCTGTAATAGCGTTTTCGCGCAGCTTTATATCCCCACGCGCTACACTCATCCTGTAGACCAAACAACGCAAGGGGGGACGTATGCTGCGCATCGCGACCATCGGCACATCCATGATCACCGACGACTTTATCCAAGTCGTCAACGCCAACGACCAAGCCGCGTTTGTGGGCACGCTTTCACGCGATGCCAATCGCGGTGCCGCCTTTACCGCCGAGCGCGGTGGCGAGCGAAACTTTACTTCACTCGATGAGCTCGCGGCAGCCGCCGACGTCGACGCCGTCTATATCGGCAGCCCTAACGCACTTCACTACGAGCAGGCCCTTGCCTGCATCGCCGGTGGCAAGCACGTCATCGTCGAGAAGCCCTTCTGCGCCACCGAAGCGCAGGCGCTGGAAGTCTTCCGCGCTGCCGAGGCAGCAGGTGTCGTGGCCCTCGAGGCCATGCGTCCCCTCCACGACCCCGCCTTCCACGCCATCGAGGACGCCTTGGGCGAGATCGCCCCCATCCGCCGCGCCTCATTGCGCTTTGGCAAATATTCCTCGCGCTACAACGAGATTCTCGCGGGACGCGCCACCAATATCTTCGACTGCAATATGGCATCGGGTTCCCTCATGGACATTGGCGTCTACACCGTCGAGCCCATGGTCGAGATTTTCGGCATGCCCTCCGGCCTTACGAGCATGGCTACTCTGCTCGACCCCGCCACGCGACAGCTCACGCACGGCCCCATCGACGGCTGCGGTTCCATTCTCGCCAGCTACGGCGGTGGCCGTATCTCCGTCGAGCTCGCGCACTCCAAAATAACGAATGACCTGCTGCCCTCGCAGATCGAAGGCGAGCGTGGCACTATCCAGATCGACCATCTGTCCACGCCCCGCAATGTCCGCATCGACTATCGCGGCGATGTCGTACGCGGCTCGGCGACCGAGGCACCGCGCGAACAGGGCGACAACGGCCGCGTGCTCGACCTGCCCAAATCGAGCAACACTATGGAATACGAACTCACAGACTTTATCACCGCCATCGGCGGCATCGATAACGTTAAGGAAGAGATTTGGGAGACCCCGGCGGGACGTCACGAACTTGGCCACTACCGCGATGTCACGCTCGTCTCATTGCGCATCATGGATGCCGTGCGCCAGCAGGCCGGCATCACCTTCCCGTCCGACGCAGGCAAGCAGGCCTAGCGATGGGCTTCTTCGATGCGTTCTTCTCCAGCGTCACCGGCGGCAGTCGAGAGCCTCAAAAACCATCAAACATTGAGCTCGAGTTGCGCCGCAGGCTTACTGTGCTCGCAAGCGACGAGGCCACTCAAGACACTCCCCTGCGCTATTTCCTGCGCTGGGCGGAGCAAGTCCAGGGCGTCGGTTTTCGCTTTACTAACACCAACCTCGCGCAGGCACGCGCACTCACCGGCTGGGTGCGTAACATGGAAGACGGTTCAGTCGAGATGGAGATACAGGGAGCTCCGGCAAACATCCTATCTCATCTCGAGGCGCTTCACGCCTCCTACGAGCGCATGGGAACGCGTTTTCGCCTCGTAGACGCCCAGGCCCGAGCCCCACTTGCCAATGAAGACGGTTTCATTCCTCGTTATTAGTATTGTGTGCTAAATACGGTATCATTTACCTACAACCGTTGATAGAAAAGAGGCGAGGCGCATGGCGGTGCAAAGAAGGAATACCAGGCAGCGAAAGCTGGTTCTTGACGCTGTGCGCCAAAGCTATAACCATCCCACCGCCGACGAAATCTACAACGCCGTACGCGAACAGGATGACAAGATCAGCCGCGGCACGGTCTACCGCAACCTCAATCTCTTAGCCGACGCAGGGGAGATTCTCTCTATTAAGACGCCGGGCGGCAGCCGCTTCGATCGCACCATCGAGCCGCACGCACATATCATCTGCACCTCGTGCAGCCGCGTCATCGACGTGCCACTCCCCTTCGACGCCCAGCTCGACGCCAGGGCATCCGAACAAATCGGATGGAGCGTCAGCTCGCACTACACCATCTTTGAGGGACTCTGCCCCGACTGCCAGTAGCCTTTGGGACATGCCTGCAAATCTACTTGCCCATCCGCTACAGCAAACAGTACATTTCTAGGCATGTCCCAAATATCTACTCGGCGAGCAGGCGACGCAGCTCCTCTTCGACCGTGCGTACGTAACGGACGCGGTCGTTGATGCCACGCATAGAGGGATTGCAGCTCTCCATTAGATAGGGATGGCCCACTACGTTGAGCATGTCGCGGTCGTTTTCGTTATCGCCAAACGCCATCATCTCATCGGGCGAAATTCCCAGGGCACGACCGTAATCGGCAAGCGCGGAACCCTTACCCGAATCAAAGCCGATAAAGTCCGTCCACTCGGTTCCCGACGTCATCACGTCGACACAGTCGCTAAAGTGGCGCTCGAAATACTCCAGCGCCGCCGGCTGCTCTGCCTCGGGCGTCTGGAAGGCAATCTTAATGACGTCCTCGTCGATGTCCTCGGGACGGTCGACCACCGCCACATCGCAGTGGACCTCATAACGCAGGTGTTCAACAAACGCGTCGTTGCCGCTCATGGTGTAGAGGCGCCCCTCACACGAAAGGGTCACGTCGGCATGGGGATACGCAACCACGGCATTCGCGATATCCATAGCAAGGCAACGCTCCATGGAACGCTTGACAACGGCACGCCCCTCGCTCATCACCAGGGCTCCGTTTTCGCATACGTAGGCGAGCTCATCGGCCACCGGGGCAAACAGGTAGCGCAAGCTCGCATATTGACGGCCGCTCGCCGGCATAAACACGATACCGCGACGATGCAGCTCATCGATAAGCTCAAAGGCCTCGGAACGCGGCTCGCGCTCCCCCGGATGCAGCAACGTGCCGTCCAAATCGCATGCAATCAGCTTGATTCCCTCAAGACCCATATGCTTTCCCCCAAAGCCTCTTATCAACAGCAAGACGGACTTTGATTGGTCGCCCCTCAAAGCCCGTCTTGCGCATACGCGCACTTAGCCGCGCGTCTTTTTTACGATGGCAAAGTCGGGAGCTATGCTCACGACGACCTCCGCCGTACTCGATGCAAAGCGCCGGTCCGCATCGAGTTCACGGGTAACCACCGAGAGCCGAACACCCTCGACGCCCCGGAGCATGCGGCCCAAAACAGGCTGCACCGGCGTATACATGCGCACGGTATGCTCGTCCGAATCGCCTCGGAAAAGCGGCGCGTGCATATTGCCGATCTCCCAGCACGCATGCGCGAGCGCAATCGGATCCGTGCGGTCGACTTCGACCAAATAAACCTCGGCGCTGCGCAGGCGCACGACAACCGCCACGGGCACCATGCCCGAACGGTCGATGGCGAGCACGTCGCCATCGGCAAGACGACCGCCGTCGGCAGCATCCAGCCGAACATCGATCGTGCGCCCCAGCTCCGTCACGCCCGCAAACGCGCATACATCAGCCCGGTCCCAATCGAACAGTAGCTCGTCAACTTCAAAGACGCCGCCCAACTTCCGGCGAAGCAGGAGTTCATAGGACGGATCGTTGAGATTTCCCAAGCATGTCGTCGAAACCAAGCGTTCAGGCATACTCTAACCCTCGACCTCAACGAGCTCGATATCAAAGTTGAGGTCCTTGCCGGCCAGCTCGTGGTTGGCGTCGAGCGTCACAGCCTCGGGCGTTACGTCGATGACCACGGCGGGAACGGGCATACCGCTCGGCGTGGACAGGAAAAGCTTCATGCCCTTCTCGATCTGCTCGATGTTGGGAACCTGTTCGGCCGGGAAGGTCAGAACCATCTCGGGATTGTGCTCGCCGTAGGCATCGGCAGCAGGAATGTGCACGGTCTTCTTCTCGCCCACCTGCATGTCGACAACAGCGGCGTCGAAGCCCTTGATCATCTGACCGGCGCCGCAGGTGAACTCCAGCGGCTCGCCGCGATCGTAGGAGCTATCGAACTGCGTGCCGTCATCGAGCGTGCCGCGATAATGGGTCTTGACCTTCTTGCCCTGGTTGGACATGGTAACCTCCGTGATAAGGGCGGCGCACAACGCGGGCCGCCGTGAACATATGGCGCTAACTATACCCTAGTCATACAATTCAATGACAGTTTGCAAAGAAACGCTGCAACCGGAGGAACCATGGCATATCCCGTATTTGACCTACACTGCGACACTGCCGACCGAATCGGCTGGGCCACGCTCGATCTCGACCTGCGCTTTACCGCCGGCACCGACGGTTATTTCCCCGGCGACGAAACGCATCCGCAAGATTTCGACCTCATCGAGGGTAACGCCTGTGCCATCTCGCTCGCAAAGATCGGCAACACGCCGTGGGCACAGTGCTTCGCCACGTTTGTCCCCGACGAGATTCCCACCGCCCACGCCGCGCGCTTCCAGGCGCAGATCATGGCGCATATGAGCGGCCAGGCAATGCTCAACCACGACCGTATGGTCAACGTGCGCAGCGCCGCAGACATTCGCCCCGCGCTCAAGGACGGCAAGGTCGCTTGCATCCACACCATCGAAAACGCCACGTTCTTTGCCGAGGACCCCGCGCTGATCGAGGTGCTCAAGAGCCTGGGCGTGCTTATGTCGTCACTCAGCTGGAACGCGCAGGGACCGCTCGCGAGCGGCCACGACACCCACGCCGGCCTCACCGCCGCCGGCATCGAGGCGCTTACGCAGATGGAGCACGCCGGCATGGTGCTCGACGTCTCCCACCTCAACGATGAGTGCTTTGACGAGGTCGCCGCCCGCGCCACGCGTCCCTTCGTCGCCAGCCACTCCAACTCCCGTGCGGTTTGCGGCGCCAAACGCAACCTTACCGACGACCAGTTCCGCACCATTCGCGACATGGGTGGCATCGTCGGTCTCAACTACTGCAGCGAGTTCCTTTCCAACGACGCAACCGACAAGACCGCCGCAGACGTCACCTTCGACCAGCTGGCGGCGCATATCGAGCACTGGCTCGACCTGGGCGGCGAGGACGTCATCGCGCTCGGCGGCGACTGGGACGGCGCCACGGTGCCCGCTTTCCTCTCCGATGCCAGCAAGATGCCCGAGTTCCAGAACATGCTTTCCAAGCATTTTGGCAAGACCGTGATGCAAAAGCTCTGCAGCGACAACGCGCTTGCCTTCTTCGAGCGTTATTAATTTCACATCCCTTGAGCGGGCCGGCATGCCGAACGGTCGACATGCCGGCCCGTCCCCGATCTGAAGGACCGCTTTTGACGCAGCAGTTTACGATTTCCGCATCCCGACCGGATGGGACGACCATCCCCGTCGTCGTTACCAAAAAGCGCGTCAAGAACTTCAACCTACGCGTCACATCGAGCGGCGAGGTCCACGCCAGCGCACCGATCGGCGCCAGCCGCGAGCGTATCGAAGCGTTTGTGAAGCGCAACAGCGCCTGGATTATCAGCCGACTTGCCCAGCGCGAGCAACGTCAGGCGACGGCACGAGAGCCGCTCAGCCCCTCGTCCATCATTGCACTTTGGGGCAAGCCCATCACGGTACAGGATGCACTCGATCACAACTTTGCATCACCCGCACCGCGACCCAAACAGGCCACCTTCGCAAGTTTTATGGGTGCCGATGAATCGGACGAAGGCCCGCAGGCCAAGCGGCACGCAATCCTCGACGGCCTAACGTCCGACGAGCTCCAAGCCCACATCGACCAGCTCTACGCGTCCGAGGTCACCGCAGCGCTACGCGACATCGTGCACGCGTACGAAATCGCAATGGGCGTCACCGTGGCCCGCGTCTCCGTGCGCAGCATGAAAACGCGTTGGGGCTCCTGCACACCCAAAACCGGCGCCATTCGCATCGCGCGCGAGCTCGCCGCCTACCCTGTCGAATGCCTCGACATGGTTGTCGCCCACGAGCTCGTCCATCTGCTCGAGCCGAGCCACAATCAGCGCTTTCACGCCCTGCTCGACACGTACTGTCCCAACAATAGAGCACTGTCTCAGCGGCTCAAGCAGCCACCCCTCAACAAGCTCTAGCGTCGACTAGCGCACGCGCTCGATCTCGACGCCGCAGCTTGCCAGGGGCAGGCCAACAGGAGCCCACGGCTTATCGAGCTTTATGCGCACACCAAGCAGCGAGGGATAACGGCGCAGCAGCATCTGGGCTGTCCCCTCGGCTGCCGCCTCGATGAGCTTAAACGTATGCTCGCGCAGATAGCCATCGACATCGTGGCACACCGAGCCGTAGTCAATCGAGGCGTCCAGGTTATCGTGCTCCCCCGCCGCGCGCAGGTCGGCATAGAGCACCAGAGAAACGATGAACTTCTGACCCAGCGCGTTCTCCTCGGGATACACGCCATGGTTGGCAAAAACCTCAAGGCCGTCAATGACAATACGATCGGCATGGCGCAAATCGTCATAGCTCACGTGAGGCACCGCCGTTGCGGTGGATATTTCGCCCCTTCCACGGCGGGCGAGCTCGGCGCCTTCGGTCTTGGTTGCATTCTCGGGCAGTTTCTTGTTACTCAACGCGATCGTCTCCTTCGTTTAGAACCCCGACCGCGCAAACTAACTACACGCGAATCGACAGGTTCTTTTTATCATCGCTCCAGTTGCAAGCGTTGCGCGCGGGGCATGCAAAGCAGGCACGCGACGCTTTGTCGGCTGCATAGAGCAGACGCTCAAGCGGTTGGCTGTTCACGCGCAGCTTTCGATGGCCCAGAATGGCCGTCTTAATGGCTGCAGCATCGGCCGGCTCAAACGCCACGTCATCGGGCATGCCGCCGAGAATCGCATCAGCGACGCGTTCGCTTGCAACATCATGGGATATACCCGATTCATACTGTTCATCTTTGCCGATATCGTGAAGAAGTGCCGTGGCGTAGATGACCTCGCGGTCAAATTCGAGCCGTTCCTCGAGATTCTTGATCCACATAATGCGAGCGACATCGAGCAGATGGTCAATACCATGGCGGCAAAAGATGCGCCCCGATTCCAACTGTGCAATGTTGCCCAGGTGCCGCCGGAACAGCCCGTTGGCACAAATGTAATCAATGCGAGGCATAGCGCCAAAGGGGGTCAGGCCCGAAGCCATAAAGCCGCGACGCGACGTCCCCTCATCGGTCTTCGATGCAAAGTCGTTGACGACCTTCATGGTTAACGGCTCAGCATCCTAAAGAATCGCTCCTCGAGCGCGGGATCGGTCTCAAAGACGCCGCGGCGAGCGAGCGTCACGGTCTTGGTGCCGGGCTTTTGCACGCCGCGCATGGTCATGCACATATGCTCAGCCTCCATGAGCACAATCGCTCCCTGGGGAGCGAGATAATCCATGAGGGCATCGGCAACCTGTGCACACAGCTGCTCCTGTAGCTGCAGACGACGGGCATAAACCTCAACCGTGCGAGCAAGCTTAGACAGACCCGCCACGCGACCGTTAGGGATATAGCCGATCGCGGCCTTGCCATAAAACGGCAGCAGATGGTGTTCGCACAGCGAGTAGAACGTAATGTCGCGCTCGATAACCAAATCGTTCGAAGCGACGGCAAAGGTTTTGGACAGGTGCTCCTCGGCACTCTGGCCCATGCCGCCGGCGATCTCACCATACATACGGGCAACGCGCGCCGGGGTCTCCAGCAGGCCCTCACGAGTTGGGTCCTCGCCTATGCCCTCAAGCAACAGCTTAATGGCGGCCTCGACTTTTTCCTGATCGACCATCTGGGCCTCACTTTTCCGATTTCACGTTCGCGCTATGGTACCACGCCCTCCGGCATCGACCACAAGCTACATAGTATGGGTTGAATAGACTGGATCGTCCCGCCAAAGCTGCACAGCGTCGCAAAGCGCAACGCCCTCACGCACAGCGCGGTCGCGCGTAGCGTTCATATCGATCACACGCTGGTTACTCGAGCCCCTAAAGCGCAACGAGATATCATAAAGATCCTGAACAAACGGGCCATCCACCAACATGTCGAGGCAGGCAAGGATACGGTCCGTCACCTCAGTATGGTGACGACCACCCGGCATAAGCTCCTCGAGCGCGTCGCCGGTAAAACACCAAATGGTCTTTCCTGACCCCGCAGGATAAGCGGCACGAACACGCTCGACAAACTCAACGAGCCCCGCCTGGTTCTCGGGTTCCATGGGCTCTCCGCCCAGAATCGTCAGGCCGTCAATAAAGGGATGATCGAGGCTCTCGATAATCTTGTCCTCGACGGCACGATCAAAGGGCTCGCCCGCAGCAAAGTCCCACGCAACAGAGTTAAAGCAATTCTTGCACCCACGACGGCACCCGCTCACAAACAGAGAAGTACGAACGCCTTCCCCATCAGCAATGTCGAAATACTTAATGTTCGCGTAGTTCATAGGTAACCTTCCTGGGGGTCTGGAGTATATCATCCCGTCCTCAAACATTCTCGGCCTTCGGCCTGCGAAACTGCGGGCGGGACGATATGTCCCGACCTCATGCAAAGGGTAACTCAATGAACGAAGCGAACATCGAGTATAGGGTTCGTGGTCTAATAAAAACTGAGTTGCGGCTCAACCGCCATCGCAAGTAAATCGCAGCTGCAGCCCGAATTATTTCCGCTAAGAACTTCGAGGAGTGAGCAGACCGCGTACTGCATCTCAGCTACGTCAACTTGGCTGCCCCGTAGCGAGGCCCCGGACCTTTGCTCGATATGAGTTCCGCACGAACAGGAGGCGCCAGTGGCGCCTCCGTCGTGAGCCAGGACTGTCCGAAATAGCGAGTAAAGGTCCGGGGCCTCGCTACGGGGCAGCCTGGGATGGTTATTAGAGATGCAGCACGCGGTCGCGGATCTCCTCGGTTCGACCCTGGTTCCAGAACTGGGTACCGATGTAGCCGCACGTGCGACGGGCGACATTCATCTTCTCCTGGTCGCGGTTGCCGCAGCTGGGGCACTCCCACACCAGCTTGCCGTCATCCTCGACAATCTTGATCTCGCCATCGTAGCCGCACACCTGGCAGTAGTCGCTCTTGGTGTTGAGCTCGGCGTACATGATGTTGTCGTAGATGTACTGCATCACGCGGATGACAGCCTTGAGGTTGTCCTGCATGTTGGGAACCTCGACGTAGGAGATGGCACCGCCCGGCGAAAGCTGCTGGAACATGCCCTCGAACTTGAGCTTGTCGAATGCGTCGATCTCCTCGGACACGTGGACGTGGTAGCTGTTGGTGATGTAGCCCTTGTCCGTCACGCCCGGGATGATGCCAAAACGACGCTGCAGGCACTTGGCGAACTTGTAGGTCGTCGACTCAAGCGGGGTACCGTACAGCGAGAAGTCAATATCGCTTTCGGCCTTCCACTCGGCGCACTTGTCGTTCATGCGCTGCATGACGGCCATGGCAAAGGGCGTGCCCTCCTTCTCGGTGTGGCTGTGGCCCGTCATGTACTTGACGCACTCATACAGGCCGGCATACCCCAGGCTGATGGTGGAATAGCCGCCCACGAGCAGCTTATCGATCGTCTCGCCCTTCTTCAGACGCGCCAGGGCGCCGTACTGCCAAAGAATCGGCGCGGCATCCGAAAGCGTGCCCATCAGGCGCTCATGACGGCACAGCAGGGCACGATGGCACAGCTCAAGGCGCTCATCGAAGATCTTCCAGAACTTGTCCATGTCCTGATGCGAGCTCAGCGCGACATCGGGCAGGTTGATGGTCACAACACCCTGGTTAAAGCGACCATAGTACTTAGGCTTGGTCGGGTCATAGTTCAGCGCGTTGGCGACATTGTTAAAGCCGTTGCCCGAACGGTCGGGCGTCAGGAAACTACGGCAACCCATGCAGGTGTAGCAATCGCCGTTGCCGGCGGTCTCGCCCTTAGACAGCTTGAGCTCGCGCATCTTCTTCTCGGAGATGTAGTCGGGCACCATGCGCTTGGCGGTGCACTTGGCAGCCAGCTGGGTCAGGTAGAAGTACGGGGAATTCTCGTGAACGTTATCGTCCTCGAGTACATAGATAAGCTTGGGGAATGCCGGGGTAATCCACACACCGGCTTCGTTCTTAACGCCCTCATAGCGCTGACGAAGCGTCTCCTCCACAATCATGGCAAGGTCGTGCTTCTCCTGCGCTGAGCGAGCCTCGTTGAGATACATAAAGACCGTCACAAACGGCGCCTGGCCGTTTGTGGTCATAAGGGTCACGACCTGATACTGAATCGTCTGGACGCCGCGACGGATCTCGTCACGCAGACGGTCCTCAACGACCTCACGGACCTTTTCGGCAGATGCCGAAACACCGAGCTCCTCGAGCTCGCGGGCAACCTCGCCGCGAATCTTTTGACGGCTCACCTCAACAAAGGGGGCGAGATGGGTCAGCGAAATAGACTGGCCGCCGTACTGGGAGGAAGCAACCTGGGCGATAATCTGCGTCGCGATGTTGCAGGCAGTCGAGAAGCTGTGCGGCTTCTCGATCAGCGTGCCCGAGATAACGGTGCCGTTCTGGAGCATGTCCTCCAGGTTCACCAGGTCGCAGTTATGCATGTGCTGGGCAAAGTAGTCGGAATCGTGGAAGTGGATCAGGCCCTCATTGTGGGCATCCACGATCTCCTGGGGCAGCAGCACACGCTGAGTCAGGTCCTTGGAAATCTCGCCGGCCATATAGTCACGCTGGACGGAATTGACGGTCGGGTTCTTGTTAGAGTTCTCCTGCTTGACCTCTTCGTTATTGCACTCGATCAGCGACAAAATCTTGTCGTCGGTCGTGTTCTTCTGGCGCTTCAGGCTCTGAACATAGCGATAGATGATGTAGTGGCGGGCAACCTCGTAGCAGTCGAGACGCATGATCTCGTCCTCGACCAAATCCTGGATCTCCTCGACCGAAACGGTGTGGCCCGCGTTCTCGCATGCCTCGGCGACGTTTTGTGCCGCGTAAACCACCTGGCGGTCGGTTAGACGAGAGCTCTCCTCGACCTCCAAGTTGGCGGCGCGGATGGCATTGACGATCTTATCGATGTCAAAGACAACCTCGGTGCCGCTGCGCTTGATGATCTTCATCCTCTTGCCTCTTTCGCATCGTAGCCTCATTGCGCTTCAGAGCCAAACGATGCCCGGCAGGGCCTGTCCCTGTCTTGCGGCGCCGTCGCGCAATCTGTGTTCTCGATAAACCATAAGCCTCCATGCGGACATTCCCAGAAGCCGATCAAGCGGCTCAAGGACACGTTCAAAAGAGGCAGTTAAGGTCTTCGTTCTCTGTCCGCCATCTATCATACGACAAAGAGGCATCTATATCCTGTATTCTTTTTTTAGGTCAAACACAACATATAGTGTTTCAGCAGGTCAAAGCAATTAGTCATTTTGCAAACGCATTAAAAATGAAGGGCTCTTGGCAGAGTGCTAAAACGTTATCAGCTCGACTACCTGCACGGCAGTTTTGAAACCCCCTCAACCGCGCCGCTGACAAATCCTACCAAAACCAAGCCGCTCACGCCAAAAGAATCCAAAAGATTATGCTTGACCAACATGTTGCGGTCGAATGCCGGCGGACGGAGCGACAGGACTGTAAACGCTCGGAAGACTACAGCCCCGGCGCCCCGTCCGCCGGCATTCGATAGGCGAGGATCTATTACCTCTCTTCGCGAACCATCATGCGGCCGAGAGCCGCTGTAAAGGGATCGAGCAGCACGCCGGCGATAACCACAAAGACCCATCCCTTTGTGACGAGGCCGGCCCAACGCGCGAAGAACGTACGGCCTTCAATCGTTCCGAATCCTCCCTGGAAGGCAATCTCGCCAAAACCGATCACCATAAAAAGGAGCGTGGCACCGATGACCGTACCGGCGATCTTGTGTGATGCACTCCCCTGCTCAAAACCAAAAAAGTCCAGGCACATACCAACCGTTTTGCCAAACAGCGGGAGTGCGCTCAGAACCTCGGCGATCACCGTGGCCACGATGAGTTGTCCCCAAAAGCCCGTGGGGCCCGTCAGATCCAAGCCAGGCGCCCCTTCAATGATGGGGAGAAACGCGCAGAGCAATAGCGGGTTAAAGAAGCCGTTGAGAATACCGATAACGCGCCTGACAGGTAACTTCATAGCCGTAAGCCTTTCAAAGTCATTGATAGAAAGAGGGCCGCCGGCATATGTCGGCGGCCCCGATAAAACATGATGTACGGCAAAGCAACTACTCGAGCGGCTACTCCGCCTCGCCGCCGGCCGCCATCTTCTCGGCCTCGGCAAGCTGGGCCGGGGTGAGCTTGCGATACTTAATGGCGCCAAAGACGACACAAGCCGCACAGACGATCATGCCGGCGATGAACTTCTGGTCAATCGTTGCACCAAACGGCGACGTCACGGCCTCAAACACAATGGGAGACAATGCCATGCCAAAGTTGATACCTGCCATGCCAATGGCGAGGTTAAACGCACGTCCCTCGGGGGCAGAGTTGCCGGCGGCAAAATTGCCCTCCAGCGGCACGTAGGTCTCCTTGCCCAGCGCAACGACAAAACCCGCAACGCACAGCACCATAAAGGCGGGCGCAACCAGCGTCAGGCCCAGGCCGACGAGCGTCACGCCCCACGCGATCGGCATAGCCAGGTTCTTAAACTTGGCAAACAGCGGACCGACCAAAAGACCAGCCGCAATACCGGCAACGGTCATAACGGTAGAGGCAAGACCGGCCTCCACGGTACCGCCAAAGCCGCGACCTACAACAAGCAGCGAAACGTTGGAGCTGAAGAGCTGGAACGTAAGTACGAACACAAAGCTCATGAGCGTGATAATCGCGACCTCTTTAGGCATATTGGCAAACACGTTGACCTTGCGCTTGGGCTCAAGACGACCCTCAGGAAGGCAAACAGCCTCGATTACGATGAAAATGATCATGATGAAGTACGCCGCATAGCTGTGGAACCACTCGGCAGAACCCAAGATGCCGGAAACCATCGTCCAGATAATGCCGCCCAGTGCAACAAAAGTGGAGTAGATGCCCATGACAAACGAGCGCTGCTTTCCGCCAAAGTAATCCGCGATAAGAGCGTCCGTTGAATTCTGCACGGCGCCGAGACCAAGGCCCATGACAGCAGAAGCCGCTAAGACTTGGCCGAGCGAGTCGTGGAACACCAGCACCGAGGCGCCTGCCAGCATCACGATAATGTGACCGACGAGCGTCGTCTTCTTCTTGGACACGCGAGAGGCAAGCTGTGAAGAGACGAGCATGGCGGACAACGCCATCATCAACGGGATGATGCCGATGATCATCTGGACGGCAGCGATGTTTTCGTTGGGAAATGCCGCCGCAACAGAGGCCACGATAGGGACGGGCACGAGCATGCCCATGATGCACATGGCGGCTGCGTAAATGCCCACCAGGTACTTGATCTTGGTTTTATCCATGATCCATCCTTACACTTAAAGAAAAGGGTCGGAGCGGCCAGACATCACCAGCGGCCGCCCCAAACACAGCACTATTAGTCGTTGAATCCGGTGAACACGGGTTCTCCGCTGTACACGAGCGCTTCCTCGACACCATCGAGCACGCGGCAGGCGCCAGACGCCATCGCCTCGAGCTCAAACTCGCCGGGATAAGCCGATACGGGAGCGATCCAAGAGCAGCATTCCTCAATCGAAGCAACGAGCTCCTTGCTGTGGACCATGCCGCCTCCGAGCAAGATGCCGTCGACGTCGCCCTTCAGCACGCAGGCCATCTCGCCAATCCACTTGCAGATTTGGTAAACCATTGCATCCCAAGCGCGTGCTGCAGCCTTATCGCCCGCAGCGGCACGTTCACACACCTCGATGGCATCGGACGTACCCAAAAGGTCAACGAAGCCACCGGTCTTCATGCAATGGGCGCGGGCAACGTCGAGGCCATGTTCCGCCGTATACTTCGCGACCTCGATTGCGGGGACCGAGCCACAGCGCGTCGGCGCCATGGGGCCCTCGCCGCCGACGATGTCGTTGCCGTCGACCATCTTGCCCTTAAGGTGAGCGGAAATCGAAATGCCACCGCCGATATGACAAACAATAAAGTTACACTCGTCATATGCGCGACCGAGCTTTGCCGCATGGCGGATGGCGGTCTCTTTAAGATTAAGGGCGTGCAGGTGCACGTTTCGATACACGCCCTTAATGCCCGTCATACGTGCGAGGTCGCATAGCTCATCGGTATCGGGAGGATTCACCACAAAAGAGGGCTTGCCCGTCTTTGAAGCGAACTCATGGGCAATCTGGGGACCCAGCTGCGCCGGGTGCTGAATGCCGTTCGCACCGACGCGGGCATGCTCGAGCATGACCTCATTGATGGCATACGTGCCGCCGGGCAGCGAAAGCAAGCCGCCGCCGCGACCGACAAATGCATCAAAGTCCTCGAGCTTCAGGCCCGCCTCATCCAGTGCTCCAAGAATCAGATCGCAGCGATACGGCATCTGAGCCGAAACCCCATCGAACTGGGCGAGGTCCTTCGCGTCGTGTGCAACGTTCTTGCTGAGCTTGCACTCGTCACCCTCAAAAACGCCCACCTTTGTGGAAGTGGAACCCGGGTTGATTACCAGGACGCGCCAGGGAGTCTTTTTATCGGACATACCCTAAGCCTCCTTAAGCGCCTGGGCGCGCACGCAGCTCATCACCACGTTGCCGACGATCTCGTCGACGGGCGCAGAGCGCGAGCAATCGCACACGATCTTCTTGAAGCCCTGAAGCATGGGGCCGTAAGCATTGGCGCCGGTCAGGTTCTGGATGATCTTGACGCCGATATTGCCCACGTTGATATCAGGCCAGATGACCACGTTGGCCTGTCCCGCAACAGCGGACTCACGATGTACCTTCTTGGCCGCAACCTTGGGGTTAATCGCCGAATCAAACTGGAACTCACCGTCGATGGCAAGGTCGGGACGGCGATCGTTGGCAATCTCGCGAGCGCGGCGCACTTTGTCGACGAGCTCGTTATCCATCGAGCCGTCAGTCGAATGCGAAAGCAGCGCGCAACGGATATCCCATCCGGTCAGCGAGCGCACCGTTTCGCTCGACGAAATCGCGATTGAGGCAAGCTCCTCGCTCGTGGGGTCAACGCAAACGGCAGAATCGCCAAAAGCCAAAAGGCCGCCTTCGCCGCCAGTCCAGTTGGGAATATCGGCAATGCCGCAAGAGCTTACGGTATCGACGCCATCGACAAGGCCGACGATAGTCTGTCCCGCCAGGATAATATCGCCCGTGGCGTTATCGATGCCGGCGAACATTACGTCGACATCGCCGAGTACCTGCAAAATCAGGGCGCGCTCAAGCGGACGCGTCATACGGCGCGCGGCGCCCTTGGGCTTAAACTTGCAATCCGGATGCGAAAGATAGCGCTCGCAGCAAGCGGCGTTCGCCTCCTCGTCGGTCACATCGACAATCTCGATGCCGTCAAGGGAGATACCACGCTCGTCGGCAAGCTCCTTGAGCTTACTGCCGTCGCCGACCAGCACGCATTCGGCAAGATGCTCGGCGGCGATCTTTGCGACCGCCTGCATCATGGTCTCGTTTTCGCCCTCGGGAAAAGCAACGCGCATAGGCTTGGCGGCAGCCCGCTCGCGCAGGGTCTGCATCAGGTCCATGGCAGCTACTCCATCTCTTCGGCAGTGCGCTCGATAAGCTCGCCGACGGTCTTCATGACCATGACCTCGCGAACGGGGACCTCGGCATCGAGCTCGTTCTCGATCATGGAGGTCAGGGCGATCATCTTCATCGAGCCCTTGCCCAGGGTCTCGAACGTCGTCTCGGGGGTCACATCACCGTCATAGTTGTAAGCGGACTTGGCAAAATCGCAGATCTGCTGAGTGAGTTCTTCGTTCATGATGGCGCCTTTCTAATTAAAAAGAGGGGTAGCCACGGCGGGCTGGAGACATGGGTCCCGCCGTGGCCTAAGAGAGGAAGCGAATTGTTATAGGGGTGAAAGCCTAGTGTGAAAGCCTAGTCGTCAAGCTCGAACGTGAGCTCTTTGTAGCCCGGTCGGTCGATGACCTTGGCATGGACGCCCACGGTCTCGCCCGCCATGAGCTTGGCGCGGATCTCGGGGGCCTTCTTCTTGGTAATGCCGTAGATGACGTAGGTGTACTGAGAACCCTCGTCAATATCGACGGCGCCGTAGGCGTACTTGCCATACTCCTTGAGGTAGGGCTTGTCGTTCTGCGGACCAGGCAGGGTAAAATCGATCAGATGGCCGTGACCGGAAACCTGGACCCAATCGGTCTTGTGGTAGCCGCAGGCATTGCAGGCAAGGTGAGGCGGAAACTCGACGGCTCCGCACTCGGGGCACTGACGTGCCCAATAGATGCCCTCTTCAAGACCCGTGTAGAACTTCTTGACCACGGGCTCCATATCTTTGAGTTGCATGAGAATACTCCTTATGGGAAATCGAAAACCGCGGTCGCTTAGGCGACGGTACGAAGAATCTGGCAGCGCACATTCTGAGAACCGCCAAAACCGCGCAGGAAGGCCGTCTCAGGAATCTTCTTCATCTGGGTTGCACCGGCGACGCCGCGCATCTGCTTGACGGCCTCGACGATATCGGCGATACCGGATGCGCCATGAGCGTGGCCGAAGTTGCAACGGCCACCGTGCGGGTTGATGGGCTTATCGCCGTCAAAAGCGGTGCGGCCATCGATCGCATACTTCCAAGCCTCGCCGCGCGGAATATAGCCGCACTCCTCGGCCGAGACGATCTCGGAAGCCAGGAAGAAGTCATTGCACATAAACAGGTCGATCTCATCGGGGCTCACGCCGGTAAGGTCGTAGACCTGCTTGGCAGCAAGCTCGGTAGCCCAGTGCTCGTTGTGAAGCAGGCCGGCTTCGACGGCAGAGGCGCCCGTACCCAGCACCTCAATAGGCGCATACGGCATGCCCATGGCTTTGGCCTTCTCCGTGGGCATCACGACAACAGCGGCGGCACCGTCGCACTTCTTCTCAAAGCCGGTAACGCGCAGGTACTGCGTAACGCGCGGGTTGTACATGCTCTTGAGATACTCGTCGGCGGTATCGAACCCAGCTGCCTTCGCATCCTCCTCGACCGTGGTCTCATACCACGCAAGGGGATTCAGGACGGCACCGCGGCGAAGGCTCTTGGTAAGGCCGTTCAGGGCGTCATCGATCTGATCGGCGGTAAGGTCGTACTGCATCGAATACTCGTTGATCCAGTTGTCGAACGACACGCCAAAGGCGCCATCGAGCGGGCGACCATACGCGCGGTCATAGATCTTATCGAGCGAGGGAATCATGACATCGAGCGTAAAGTCCTGGCGAATATGCGAGGGCATGTGCTCAACGGGAAGGGTCGAAGCCAAATCGCAGGCACCCGTAAGGACAACATCGTAGGCACCGGAGGCGACTGCCATCACGGCCTGCTCAAGGGCGACGTAGCCCGTGCAGCAAGCCTCGGAATGATGGACGGAACCCTTGGCACGAACGCCAAACCAATCGGCAACCTGCATGTTGGGGGTAATGCAATCACCAACGAGATAGGGATTGGCGCTGCCGTGATAGAAAAAGTCGATATCGCGGGGCTCAAGACCGGCATCGGCAATTGCCTCGAGGGCCGCATAGCCAAACGCCTCGCCCTCGCCAATACCCTGGGTCTCGGGATGCTCCTCAAAATCCTTGAACGGGGTGCAGCCTACGCCTACAATCGAGACGCTGCGCATGTTCTTTCCGAGCGTAACCACTGAATATCACATCCTAATCATGTGAAGGTGTACGAAATGATGGCGCAGTCCGGCCGCGAGCGAAGGTGAGAGAGCGCTCGCGGCTTTTCTGTGCCGTCACACGTTGAACTACTGCAGTGGTTCTTTTGAACGTAGCTTTAGTGTAAGAGTGGTTTATTTGGTGCCGTGGGACAAAATGCCGCTATGTGTCCCATCATTTGGTACGCATAGCTAAATTTCGTTCCAAATAGCAGATAAATGACTATGCTTAAAGCCGATTCATAGGGCTGGAACGCTTTGAGTTCACTGCATGCGCAACCGTTCATCCCTAAAAAACAGCCGCTCACCCGAGCGGCTTTTCAAAATCAGGGATCCGCGGATGCCAATGGCGCGATGCATCGTCGACAAAGAGCGGTGCGTAGAACATGCGATTGAGCGCGGCGGCAACGGTTCGTGCCTCAAGGTCAGGCCGGACTTCGAGCCAATACTGGATGAGGTTATGGTGGCCCGCAAGCGCAAAAGCAAGATACAGATCGAGGTCCGTCTCATCTGAAAACGTCGACCGCAAACGATCGCGAAAATAGTCATGCATGAAGATCGTTGCCTTGTGTGCAAACACGGGATCACCGTTATCGCTGTTAAGCGCCAGGACTTTCGAGCGATTGGCCTTGAGGATTTCCATGCGCTTGATCATCGTGGGCGTGGGATCAAGCTGCGCATCACCAAAACGAGCCTCAAGGGCAACGTCGTTAATGTCTTGCATGTTCTGGAGCAGCTCATCTTCAAAGCGCTTGACCACATCATCGACAGAGCGGTAACAACGATAGAAGGTTGATTTTGATGTATGGGCAAGACGGAGTACGTCGGTGACCTTAATCGATTGCACAGGCGTTGTCGCCATAAGTTCAAAGACGGCGCCTTCGATCCGCGAAGCAATATCGTTTTTAGCGTTCAGTGACATAGAAGGCCTCCCCTGTTGGCGATTGGCTACTATGCTACCCGAAAGGCATGCTCCTCAATGGCGATATGGGGCATAGAACGCGCTGCACAAGAGATGACACACTGGCCAAACACCACCGAGGAAGTAAACCATCCGCTCGGCAACCCGTCTTTGCGGGGATCGATTGAAAAGCCGGACCCCTCCGCCTTCAGGACGGCTTCGATACGCGTCCAAACCCGACACAGCCGAAAGGCGCGTTCCTGCGAATCTGCCGCAGCGTCAATCCACGCCCGTTCCCTTGAGCTCGCCATACGCTCAACCGCAATAGGTACAATCTCATCGACCGCCTCGATATCCACGCCAATAGGTCCTCCGACCGACCGAGCAACATCGGAAACAGCGAGGACGGCCACGCTTCCGCCATGTGAAATGGAAATAGAGGGGGCCTCCCCATCCGCAAGCTCGATCTTGCCGAAAGCAGAACGCGCAAGCTGGGTGTCGTCGAAGACACCCAGGGCGTCGCGAAGCAGCAGACCCACGCCCGCAGCTTCCCTCCGAGACGCAATGGGGAGATCTCCATTGGAGGCACGCGAGGCATAACGTCCCGCGATTGATGCCATATCAACGGTCTCGCCGGGATCGATCGCAGAAACGTCAACGAGGTGCACGGTTATGTTCAAAATGGTCAACCCCACTCGATTGAGATGACAAGGCTAAACTGACGCTCAGAACCGCTCTTTCATGAATCGAGGTACCTTTTGCCGACGATTTGGCGACCCATTTGGCGACCAAAACAAAACAGCCCAGAGGACATAGTCTCTGGGCTGCGAACATTTGGTGGGCGTTAGAAGATTTGAACTTCTGACCTCTTCCGTGTCAGGGAAGCGCTCTCCCCCTGAGCTAAACGCCCAAATGGAGCGGACAACGGGGCTCGAACCCGCGACCCCAACCTTGGCAAGGTTGTGCTCTACCAACTGAGCCATGTCCGCTTACGAGGATTAATCTTACGTGATACCCGCATCCTATGCAAGAACTTTTTTTGAAAAGTTTTGCGACGCCCTCGCGAACCTCGCAAAGACATCAGCCACCACGGAAAGCACAGGCAAACGCAAACTCGCCGCAAGAGGCCCCTACAACTCAGCGAGCATGATCCAGGCAGAACTGTCCTGCGCGAGCCTGCCGTCTACAAGCGGTGATGAGGTGAGCAGGACCCTGCCCGCCGGCAGCTCCACGGGTGCTGCACCGAAGTTCGTCACACACGCCCAGCCGTTGTCGCGGCGATAGGCGATGACGCCACCCTCAGCGCCCTCGGCACCATCCGCAAGGCCGGTGCGTCCGTCAAGATCAAGCCACTTAAGATCGTTGGCGCGCCCGCGCAGCTTGCGCCGCAGCCAGAGGGCGTCACGATAGAGCGCAAGCATCGATGTCGGGTCCGCTTCTTCCCTATCGGCAGCGTAATCGGAAAACCATGCAGGCTGCAGCAGATGGGGCGCCGCATCGGCGTCCGCCGGTGAAAACCCAAACGATCCGCCCTGCGCGGGATCGTCCGCCGCCACCCACGGCAGGGGCACACGGCAGCCGTCTCGCCCCTTCTCGCGCTTCGGTCCGTGCGTATTGGTCGCAGTAGGATCTTCGAGTGCGGCCCACGGGATATCGGCCACCTCAAAAAGGCCGAGCTCCTCACCCTGATACACGTATGCCGAGCCCGGAAGCGCCAGCTCGAGCAAAAGGGCCGCCCGCGCGCGGCGCTCGCCGAGTTCACGGTCCTCGTCATAAGACGACCCGTCGCGTAAGAGCCAGTCGAGCGCAATCTGGTGGTAGCGCGTCGCCTTGATCTGCGGCAGGGCATAGCGCGTCGCCACGCGCGGCACGTCGTGGTTGGAGAGCACCCAGGTCGAGGCGGAATCGGATTCCATAGCTGCCTTCAAGCCCTCCTCGATTGCAGCGTGCATGTCATCATAGGTCCAAGTGGCCTTGGCAAACTCAAAGTTGAATGTCTGGCCAAGCTCGCTGGGACGCGCGTAGAGATACTGGCGCTCGGGCAGCACCCACGCCTCGGCAACGGCGCTGCGTGGCGGATCATAGCGGTCGAACACGCGGCGCCACTCGCGATAGATCTCGTGGACCTCGTTGCGGTCCCACAGCGGATGGGTGCCGTCGTCAACCATGTCATCGCCCTCGGCGAGATGCCACCGGTCGAGGTCATCGCGGTCGAGATCCTTGGCGAGACCGTGCGCCACATCAATGCGAAAGCCATCGACGCCTCGATCGCTCCAAAACGCCAGGACGTCGCAAAAGAACGCATGAACCTCGGGGCACGACCAGTCAAAGTCCGGCTGCTCGGGCGTAAACATGTGCAGATACCACTGACCGTCCGCGACGCGCGTCCAGGCGGGGCCGCCAAAGTTGGCATTCCAATTGGTGGGAGGCAGCTCGCCATGCTCGCCGCGACCATCGCGGAAGATATAACGGGCGCGCTCGGGCGATCCGGGGCCGGCGGCAAGAGCGGCTTTGAACCAGGGGTGCTGGTTGGACGAATGATTGGGCACGATGTCGACGATGACCTTGATGCCGTGCGCGTGAGCCGCAGTGATCATGTCATCGAAGTCGTCAAGCGACCCGAGACGTGGGTCGACATCGCAGTAGTCCGCCACATCATAGCCGCCATCGACGAGAGGCGATGGGTAAAACGGGCTCAGCCAGATGGCCTCGATACCCAGCCGCTCAAGATAGTCCATCTGCTGGGTAATGCCCGCGATATCGCCCAGACCCGAACCAGTCGAATCCTTAAACGAGCGCGGGTAGATTTGATAAATCGCGGCATCGGACATCCATGGGCGCGAAGAGGACTTTTCTGTAGCCATGGGGTGCGACTCCCTTGCAACGAGGTTTTGCGAGATGCCCACGATGATACGCCCAAAGCGGACATTCGCGGCAAACAACGCCACAGCCACGCCCCAAAACGCTCGCTCCCTCACGGGCTCGAGCCTCCTGGGGCGAATCAATCGATTAGTGAAAAGAACGGAAAACCCACTTCCCCGGCCACGACAGCGAGCGGGCTCCGGGTGCCCCAGGTTGCCGCGAAAGAGGAGGGAAGCGTACTCTATGTACGCGACCGACGATTGAGGGGCAAGATGGGGTGCCCGGGGCTCGCGCAGCGTCAACAAAAAACGCGGTTCGTTAGAACCGCGTAAGATAGTTGGAGCGGACAACGGGGCGTCCGCGTATCCGCTTCGCGGATCCGCACCGGCTTCGGCCGCCTGCCGGCGTCCTCGCCAGCTCGCTACAAACGCTCCGCGTTTGCTTAACGCTCGCTCCCTCTCGGGTTCGAGCCCATGCGCCGGGTACGAAAAAGCCCGGCTACCGTAGTAGTCGGGCTGTTACGTTTGGAGCGGACAACGGGGCTCGAACCCGCGACCCCAACCTTGGCAAGGTTGTGCTCTACCAACTGAGCCATGTCCGCATATTTAAAACAAAACGGGCGCCGGAGCGCCCGGATGTTGCCTGGAGGCGAAGCCCGGATTCGAACCGGGGGTAAAGGCTTTGCAGGCCTCTGCCTTACCACTTGGCCACTTCGCCGAAAAAGGACCGCCTAAACGGTCCGGAAATGCAATGGAGCGGACAACGGGGCTCGAACCCGCGACCCCAACCTTGGCAAGGTTGTGCTCTACCAACTGAGCCATGTCCGCTTGCGGGTTATTAATTTACGCGAGTTGTCCAAAAGACGCAAGTACTTTTTTCAAAAAACTTGTCTGCCGCATGTTCTTAGTAGCTAAACGCGCTAAAGCGATTGGCTAGGCACACGATTCCAGCGCTCCGCTAAACAGCTTCACCATCTGCACGCGCGTGCCGGCGCCGTCCGTACGACGAGCAACCTCCACGTTATCGACGAGCATACGCATAAGCTTGATACCACGGCCGCGCTCCTCTGATGCGACCGGTTCGCTCGTTTCATCGATAGAATAGCCGGCACCTCGATCAAGCACCTCAACCACAACGCGATCGCCATAGGCCTGAACCGTCAGGACGCACCCGATACCGCCCGCATGGTCATAGGCATTACCCAGCGCCTCCCCCGACGCCAATGCGACATCGTAGCGCTCGTCACGGCGCAACGGAAGCGATTCAAGGAGTTCGGCGATGCGATGTCGGTAGTATGGAAGATTCTCGATACCCTGACGGACCTCGACGCTCTTACTCCAGCGAGGCAGCTCCCCCACCGGAATGGCGGGAACAGACTCCCGTGCCGGCCCCGCGACATGAAGGATATCGACAAGCCGAGCAATCTCCAAAAAGCGAACAACTTCACCCGATGCATTGACGAGCGAAAGCAGGCCTTCTCGCCTCATGAGCTCACGAGCGCGCGTAAGCAGGAATGCCAAGCCCGTCGAATCGATAAAGCTAACAGCCTGACAGTTGATGACGACACGACGCACGCCGCGGCCAATCAAAGCATCCAACCGCCGACGCAGCGCAGGCACCGTGGCGATGTCGATATCGCCTGGTGGCGTCAAAACCGCTATGTCATTCCACTCATTCATACGACCATGATTCCCCAAAAAAGCCCACTCGATGCATTCGTTTCCCCAACCGTACGGATTCAGCCCGCCCAGCGTCGTCTATGAACGACCCCGTAAAAACTCAAGGGACACCAATGCAATGTCATCGTCCAGCGCCGATTCGGTAAATCGGTCAAGCTCGCCCAAGACCTTGCCGCAAATGCCCGACACGCCCTCACCCGAGACAGAGAGCAGAAGGTCGCGAAGGCGCTGCTCGCCAAAGAAAGCACCCGAGCGGTCACGCGCTTCGATTGTTCCGTCGGTGTACATAAATAGCATGTCACCAGGAGCGAACGTAAACACGCCTGTCTCGTATACCATGCTCTCAAAGGCACCGATTACCCCCGATTGGCATCCAAGCAGCTCGACCTCCCCCCCACGGGCCTCGCCGCCACCCAGCGGCATCGACTCTGGCCTGATGACCATGGTCGGAGGATGGCCCGCCGAACAATACGTTGCGCGTCCGGCTTTAAGGTCAATCTTGGCGATAAAGGCCGTCACGAACGTCTCGACCCTCGAAAAGCCCATGAGCATGCTGTTAAGGGAGCGTGCCATGCGGGCCGGTCCAGCGCCCTCCCAGGCATATGCCGTCAGGGCCGTCTTGACGAGCGCGGACATCGATGCGGCCTCAATGCCTTTGCCAGACACATCGCCCAGAATCATGACGGCGCAATCGTCGGGAAGACGGATGAGCGTATAGAAATCGCCGCCGACCAACGCCGAGTTCGTGGCCGACAGGTACACCGAATCGGCGGCGATTCCCGGAACATCCCCCAGTGAATTTCTCATGCCAATCTGGAGGGTCTGAGCGATATGGCGCTCCTCACGCTTTTGAGATTCGCCTTCATAGATCAGTTCAAAGTCATGAGCCAAGTGCACCAAGTAATCATATTCAAGGTCATCAATCGGCTCTTGGCTACCATCACGAAGCAGCAGCGCGCGCGTCGTCGGGCCCTTCGCAACAGAAGCAGGAACGATCGCGTCGTTACTGTGCTTGCCATCGCCCTCAGAGCGCGGGCGCCCCGCCTCGATGCCGGCGTCGACGTAGAGACCCTGGCAAGGCAGGCCATGCGCTCTAAGCCAGCCTCCCATAGGCATCGATTCGTCAACGCGAGTTATACGGACGTGTTTAAGGTCCTCGGCACTCGTGCCGCCCAAAACAGATGCCTCAAAGCCATCAGGGGCAGCCCCCAAACGTGCCGCTGGCGCCGTCGTGGAAAAGAAAAGCTTCTCGGGATCGTCCGGCAAAGCAACGCGACTGCCGCCTTCAAAATCTATGACGTAGGAATCCAGACTGGCGTCATACTCAATAGGGCAAAAATGGCAGTTGAGCATATTGCAGATCTCGGACGATACCGCCTGGGTAGCCGCGGCGGAATCGTCTAGAAAGGTAAACAACTCATCCCGCAAGACATTGAGCGAGCGGCCAAGCTCGGCCGTGCGACGGGAGCGAAGGCTCGATGCCATGCCGACCAGCTGGATAGACAGGTAATCGCAAATGACCTCGAGCACATTAACGTCATAGGCGAGCGGTGCCTGGGGGCGTTTCCAACCAACTTCCAGCACGCCAAGGATCTGCGTACCGTAAAAAACGGGAAGACAGATTTCACTGCGGTACGGAGGCATATCCTGCATGCGCAACAGGTGCTTAGAACGATTATCCAGGTCCATGAACATACCGGAGGCGGCCTTATCGCCCTCAAGGTCCTGTTGAATCGACAAGCGACAAGCACGCGACTCGCGAAGAACATACGTCGGAATGCCAGCGCCATACGGCAAAAACTCGGGCAGGTAGCTGTCGAGCAGCTCCTTGGAAACACCGCGAAGCTTAAAGCCGCCGCTCTCAGAAAAATAGATAGCGGCACCCGAAGCATCGAGCGTTCCTACAAGCTGGTTCAAAACGGTATCAAGCAGGCTGGGTAACTCATCGGAGCCCACAGTGCTCATAATGACCGAGAGCGTGCCAGAGAGACGCTTGTTCGCCACTCTAAGCTCCGATAACGCACGCTTGAGTTGCCGGTCGTGAGAATACTGTTCCTCGATACTGTGAAGCGCCACCAGGACACGTGGTGCGCGGCGCCCAAAGATGCGTGGAGGCGTTACGGAGCCCGCACGAACCAAGACGGGAATAAAAGAGCCGTCACTCAGTTTGAGCATCAGTTCGTTCTCGGAGCCATCAGTTTCAAATGGCAGACGATGTTCCGTCGCACGTTCAAAAGAGGACGAGTACAGGACGTCTTTAACATCTCCACCGATGACGTCGGCGCGTTCCTCGCACATCAAACCAAGTAAGCGATTATTCACATGCAGAATGGTTCCGTCGAGCTCGCAGATGATGACAGCATCGCTCGTGATCTCGACTAGTTGGGCAACGTCTGCCCACTCGTTGCGTTCAAGCGTTTCCATCGTGGACCCCACCGTCTATCGGTAACAAAAAAGCCTCCGAAGAGGCTTCTCAAATGCGATGGTGTCGGAGGCGGGACTTGAACCCGCATGACCAAAAAGCGGTCACTAGCACCTCAAGCTAGCGCGTCTGCCAATTCCGCCACTCCGACATGCTATGTTGTTGATTCGCGCTTCGTTTTGTTGGACCCGCGCGTTCAACGAGAAAGATAATAACCTATGATTCGAGAACTGTGCAAGCACTTTTTTCAAAAAAGTTTACGAATTTGTAATTGCGCAGGTAGATCCGCATGTCCGGCCCCGAATCGGTGCTGCCTCCCGGCGCGTCCTCGGGCATGAGCGATATTTTGCTGCGCACTTCGTGCTGCAAAATATCGCTCCCCCTGCGGAATGCGCCGGGAGGCAGCACCGATTCGGGGCCTACCAACACATACTCCAAGCACAGTTCTCAAACATGTTCTGGGGCTGATGCAAATTTGGTGGCTCGGCAAAGCCGAGCCCTTATATGGGGAGGCCGGAGCTAAAGCTCCGGCCTCGCTCAATTTCCTATTAGATTAAGTGAGCGATCAAGGAATCTCACCCCTCTACAGTGGTAACACAGGGCCCGTGCTGGACTTAGTTTTCAGAACATTCCGCAGACCAGGAAACCCCCTTATCCGCAGCTCCGAAGGAGCAGGATAAGGGGGTTCCCATGGTCGAGGACGTTCTAAAAACTAAGTCCAGCACGGGCCCGGACGATAACAACCGGCTACAGGTCGATGTGCGATTCCTTGATCGGGAACGGCTCCGCGAAGTGACAGGCGCAGCAGTGGCCCGGGGCAACTTCCTTAAACTCAGGAAGCTTCTCGGAGCAGATGCCCTGCGCGATCGGGCAGCGCGTGTGGAAACGGCAGCCGGTCGGCGGATCCAGCGGCGACGGCGGGTCGCCAGCGAGGATGATGCGTTTGCGGGTCTTCTGGATATCCGGATCGGGCACCGGCACGGCAGACAGCAGCGACTGCGTGTACGGATGGTGAGGCTCGCTATAGAGCGTCTTCCAATCCGAAACCTCGACCATCTTACCCAGATACATAACGGCAACGCGATCGGAGATGTGCTGCACGACGGACAGGTCGTGGGCGATAAAGAGATACGCCGTACCAAACTTGTCCTGCAGTTCCTTAAGCAGGTTCAGAACCTGGGCCTGAATGGAAACATCCAGAGCGGATACCGGCTCGTCACAGATAATCAGCTTGGGCTTCAGCGCAAAAGCGCGGGCGATGCCGACACGCTGACGCTGGCCGCCCGAGAACTCATGCGGATAGCGGTTGATGTGCTCGGGGTTCAGACCGACGACATCCAGCAGCTCACGGACGCGCTCGATACGCTCTTCCTTGGTGCCCACACCATGAATGGTCATGGGCTCGGAGACGATCTCACCAATCGTCATACGAGGGTTGAGCGAAGCATAAGGATCCTGGAAGATAAACTGCATCTCACGACGCATGTCCTTGATCTCATGCTTGCTCATCTCGGCAACATCTTTGCCCTGGAAGAACACCTTACCTGCCGTCGGCTTGGTCAGACGCATGATGGTGCGGCCCGTGGTGGACTTACCGCAACCAGACTCGCCGACCAGGCCAAAGGTCTCGCCCGGATAAATCTCGAACGAAATGTCATTCACAGCAGAGACGACACGCTTAGAGAAGCGCTTGGCGAACATGCCGGACTCTGCGGGGAACTCCTTAGAAAGGTGCTCGACCTTCAGCAGCGGAGTGCGCTCGTTATTGTCTGCCATTTACGCCTCGCCTCCCTTCTTGGAATCTTTGCGCGTGCGGGACGTCTCGGGGGCGTTCTTGAGGAACTCGGGGTCACCGGAATAATGGCACGCAGAATAGTGACCGGACTCGGTGACAACGCGCTCGGGGCGCTGCTTGCGGCACTTGTCCGTCGCATAGGGGCAACGAGGAGAGAATACGCAGCCCTCAGGCAAGTTCATGAGCGAAGGCGGGTTGCCGTGAATCGGCGTCAGCGGCTTCTTCTCCTCGATGGCCTGCTCCGGGATGGAGCGGATAAGGCCCCAGGTGTAGGGGTGGCGGCTCTCGTAGAAGATTTCCTCGGCAGTACCGAACTCGACGGGACGGCCGGCGTACATAACCATGATTTTGTCGGCCATATCGGCGACAACGCCCAGGTCATGGGTAATCATGATAATGGCGTTGCCGTTCTTCTGCTGCATCTCCTGCATGAGCTCGATAATCTGAGCCTGAATGGTAACGTCCAGAGCCGTCGTGGGCTCGTCGGCAATCAGGATATCGGGATCGCAGGCAAGGGCCATAGCAATCATGACGCGCTGACGCATACCGCCGGAGAACTGGTGCGGATACTCGTTGACGCGCTTCTCGGGCTCGGGAATACCCACGAGGTCCAAGAGCTCGGTGGCGCGCTTGAGCGCCTCCTGCTTGGAGTAGCCACGGTGCAAGCGAAGGCCCTCGCCCACCTGCTTGCCGATCTTATAGACCGGGTTCAAGGAGGTCATAGGATCCTGGAAGATCATCGCGATGTCGTTACCGCGAATGTGCTGCATCTCTTCCTCGGTCATCTCGAGGATAGAACGGCCGCGATAGCGAACGTCGCCGCCCTCAATCTTTCCCGGAGGCATCGAGATAAGACCCATGATGGTCATGGCGGTCACGGACTTACCGGAGCCGGACTCACCGACGACACCGAGGGTTTCGCCGCGATCGAGCGTGTAGGAGACACCGTCGACAGCGCGAACAACGCCATCTTCGGTGTGGAAATACATCTTAAGGTCATCGACCTCGAGCAGATGCTGGCCCTCGGGAACCGGCTGGTCCTTCAGGTCCACATAGTTCTTGTTCTTCTTCATCCTTATGCGTCCTTCATCTTGACGTCGAGGGCGTCGCGCAAACCGTCACCCAGCAGGGTGAAGGCGAGCACCGTCGAGAGAATTGCCAGACCGGGCATGATCATCATCCAGGGAGCAGTCAGAAGATACTGCTGACCGTCCTGAATCATGGAGCCCCACGAAGGCGTAGGCGGAATAACGCCCATGCCGAGGAAGGACAGAGCGGACTCGGTCAGAATGGCGCCACCAATGTTCATGGTCGCGTAGACCACGATGGAGGCGACGGAGTTCGGGAAGATGTGACGCACGACGATACGAGCATCGGATGCGCCCATCGCGCGCGCAGCGTCAACATAGTCGTTTTCCTTGACCGTCAGGATCGCGGATCGGAAGACGCGCGCAATCGAAGGCCAGCCGAGAATACCGATGGCGATAAAGACGTTCTGAAGACCACGACCGATAACGGCGATCATGGCGACGACGAACAGCACGTACGGGAACGCCAGGAAGATGTCCGCGCAGCGCATGATAATCGTATCCCAGATGCCGCCATAGAAACCGGCAAGGGCGCCCATGACCAGACCGATCACCGTGGAGATGGCGGTGGCCATAATACCGACGGAAAGCGAAACACGTGCACCGTAGATAACACGAACGAGAATGTCGCGGCCAAGGGCGTCGGTGCCAAACGGGTGCTCGGCACACGGAGCCAGCAGCGACGTCTCGGCCATGGTGGTCGAGTCGGAAGCCGTCGGCGAACCGAGCCAGGGCTTAGCCCACAGATCTGCGGTCAGGGCAACCAAAACGACGACGATGATCCAGCAGACACCGATAACGGCGAGCTTGTTCTTGCGAAGACGCTTAAAAGCGTCGCCCCACAGCGTGCGGGACTTGGCGGGAGCAGATGCGGCCTTGGTGGCGGTAGCCTGCTCCTGAGACTGAGAATCAGTTTCCTGCATGAGACGTACCTCCCTTAGGCCTTATCCGACGGACCGCCAAGGCGGATGCGCGGGTCGAGGAATGCATAGCTAATGTCGACGAGCAGGTTGATCACCATGACGACGACGACGATGAGCGTAACGCCGCCCATAACGATGGGCCAGTCACGCATGCTGATGGCGCGATAGACCTCATAGCCGATACCGGGCCAGTTAAAGACCGTTTCGGTCAGGATAGCACCCGAAAGCATGCCGCCAAAGTCGACACCAATATAGGTAACGACGGGGATGAGTGCATTCTTAAGCGCATGCTTGATGATGATCGCGCGATTGGAGAGACCCTTGGCCTTTGCCGTACGGATGTAATCTTGGTTCATGACGTCAAGCAGCTGCGAACGCATAATGCGGGCAGCATAGGCGGTCGAAACCGAAGCCAGCGTAATGGTCGGAAGCACATAGTGCATCCAATCCTGATACTGAGAGCTGGAACCGCCGGCACCCGAAATCGGCATGGAGAATGCGCCGCCGGTGAGGTCCTTAAGGATGACGCCGAAGAACAGCTGCAGCAGCATACCGAGCCAGAAGGCGGGAACGGCAACGAGGATCGACGTGGTCAGCGTTACCAAAATATCCCAGAAGGAATAACGCTTTACCGCCGAAATGATACCCGCACCGATACCCATGATCGCCTCGAGCACGATGGCGCACGCGGCGAGTTTGACCGTATACGGATACTTCTGGGCAAAGATTTCCGTAACCGGCAGCTTGCGCTGGTACGAATTACCCAGATCGCCATGAAGCAGACCGTTCATGTAATACAGATAACGGTCTACAAGCGACGTCTGAACGGGATCGCCGTTCTCGTCAAGGATCGCGTTACCGTCCTCGTCCGTCTGGACCAGGTGATAGCGTACGCGAAGCTGAAGCTCTACCTCGGGGGACAGAGCCTTGTCTCCACCGATCAGCTTGATCGGATCTCCCGGCACGATATTCTGGAGGGCGAACAGAATCAGCGTGACGCCCAAAAACACCGGGATGAACTGAAGCACACGTTTAACGATGTACTTACCCATACCACTCCCCTATCTAGGGATTAACCTAAATGGGATGCCGATCGCCAGACCGGCATCCCAAAATTACCATCAGCCAGTTTACCCCAGGTTAGGGGGAACTGTATGTTTCCCATGAGGTCTACGTAAATACTTGACCCTCACGGAAGCTGCAAACTCTTAGGCGAGCTCAGCGGTACCCAGATCGGCGTGCTTCTGCGGATCAACGTAGAGGTACTTGACGCGGTCGGAGCCAGCGATGGTGTGCGTGTAGAACATCACCGGGATGACCGGGCAGTCGGCGGCGACCATGGCGTCGGCCTCCTGCATCTTGGCGATACGCTCGTCGTCGTCAACCGTGGCACGGGCCTCGTCAACCTTGGCGTCAAAGTCGGGGTTGCTGTAACCGGAGCGGTTGTCGCCACCCAGGGAGTCGGAGTGGAACAGCGGATACAGGAAGTTGTCCATGATCGGGTAATCGGCGATCCAGCCCAGACGGCCGAACTGATAGTTGAAGTTCTGATACTGCTCGAGCAGGGCAGACCACTCAGGGGTATCGGAGACGGCGGTGACGCCCACCTTGGCGAGGTCGCCGATGATGGACTCCATGATCTCCTTGTGGCCGCCGTCCTGGTTGTAGGACAGGGTCACATTGATGCCACGATCGCCGTTAGCGCCAGCGGGAGCGACCTTGTCGAGGTACTCGTTAGCCTTGTCGACGTCGTAGGCGCAGAACTCCCATGCGCCCTCCTTGTAGCCGGCGATTCCCGGAGGAACGATGCCGTCAGCGGGGGTACGGGTGCCCTTGAAGATGGTCTTGCAGATGGCCTCACGGTTGATAGCCAGGGAGATGCCCCTGCGCAGGTCGGCGTTATTGAACGGCTCGGCCGTGGTGTTGCACGTCAGATAGTACGTGGAAGGCTCGGAACCGAGCAGCATGCGCGCACCATCACTCATGGTGTAGCCATCCTTGGACTCGCCGCGGTCCTTCTTGGCGGCGTCGATCTGAGCAACGGGAACGTCGCAGACATCAAGGTTACCGGCCTGGAACTCCTTGTAAGCGGTCTCCACGTCCTTGATGACCTGGAAGTGGATGGCGTCGATCTTGGCCTTGTCGCCATAATAATCGTCAAACTTCTTGAGGTTGATCTCCTGACCATCCTCCCACTTGCCGTCCATCATGAACGGGCCGTTACCGACCGGGGCAAGATAGAAGCTCTTGACATCGGACTCGGCGCACTCGGGAACCGGGGACAGAGCCGGGTGAGAGGCGACGAACGGGAAGTCGGCGTAGGCGGAAGTCAGCTTGACGACGAGGGTCTCGTCATCCGGGCAGGTAACGCCGGACAGCTCGGTAGCATTACCGGCAAGCAGATCGTCATAGCCCTCGACCATGGAAAGGTGGTAGGAGACCTCGGAAGGACCATACTCGGTAGCGATGGCTGACTTAGTGTTGACCAGGCGCTCCCAGCCGAGCTTGAAGGACTTGGAGGTAACGTCGTCACCGTTGTGGAACTTAGCCTTCTTGATCTTGAAGGTGAACTCGGTGGCGTCGTCGTTAGCCTCAAAGGACTCGCAAGCCAGCGGAACGATCTCGCCCTTCTCGTTATCGTACTCCGTCAGAGCGTCGAAGAGCTGGTACTCGACCTGAGTGCCCTGATCCTCCTGGACGTTGTAGGGGTCGATGCAGACCGGGTTGTTGATGTAGAAGTTCAGCGTCGAACCGGACTCAGAACCGGAAGCGTCGCCGCCCTTCTTGCCGCATGCGGCAAGAAAAGCCATGGAGCTCGCAGCGAGGGTGCCGCCAACAAAGGCGCGACGACCCATAACGGGCTGGTGGAACATAGAATCAGCCATGCCATCCTCCTTATGAGATAGGACAAAGTGAATTCGGCCGGGCAACGTCGAGACAGCCCAATCGAACCATTCAAACGCGGTCCGCTGTTATGGCTGGTTATGCAATGCGGGCCAACGTTTTGCAATACAGTAGCGCATTTTATGCACAATTTGGCGCTGATTCCGGTTAACGGTCGAGAATTTCTTTAGTTGGGCGAAGTATGTGGGGATATTTTGGCTCTGTTACAAGTCTGTAAACAAAAAGGGTCCCGCACGTGCGGGACCCTTTACAAACGTATATACGCCGATGCTTAGTAGCCGACGATGCCCTGCGGGAAGAAGAACATGCACAGAACGACACACACGGCAAATACGACAGCCATGATGACGGTCAGGCGATCGAGGTTCTGCTCCATGACGCCCGTGGCAGAGCTGGAGTTATACAGCGAGCTAGCGATCATATCCGAAACGCCGGTGCCCTTACCGGAATGCATCAGGACGAGAATCGTCAACGCCACGGCAGAGACAGCCCAAACGACAAACAGAAGAATCTGAAACGGACCCATAGATAAGCTCCTTAATAGAACAATTCAAACTCCAGTACTGTACCACAACCCCCAGCACTCCCCCACCTGCCATTTGGGGACGGGGTAGAAATGGCAGAAATACCAAAAAGGGGGTTGTCCGGTTGTGGACAACCCCCTTACTAGAAAACGGTATTTGTTTTCTATTAGGCCTCGGTGGCGAGTACGCGACCCGTCATCTCGGCGGAAGGCTCAATGCCAGCCATGGTGAGCATGGTCGGAGCGATATCGGAAAGACGGCCGTCCTCGATACCGGTGAGCTGCGCCTTCTCATCAACGATGATGAACGGCACACGGTTGGTGGTGTGAGCCGTAAACGGATGCTTGGAACCGTCGGAAGCAACGTCAAACATGTGATCGGCGTTGCCGTGATCGGCGGTAATCAGCGCAAAGCCGCCCTTGGCGAGAATCGCCGGGACAACCTTGGACAGGGCATCGTCAACAGCCTCGACGGCCTTAACGGCAGCGTCGAAGACACCGGTGTGACCAACCATGTCGCAATTTGCGAAGTTCACGATGTAGAAATCAGCGCGATCCTCGTTGATAGCGGCAACAAGCTTCTCGGTAACCTCGGGAGCGCTCATCTCGGGCTGCAGATCGTAGGTAGCGACCTTGGGGGAAGCGACGAGCACGCGCTCCTCGCCCTCCTTGGGCTCCTCGATGCCGCCGTTGAGGAAGAACGTCACGTGGGCGTACTTCTCGGTCTCGGCGGTGTGCAGCTGCTTCAGGCCATTGGCGGCGATAACGTCGGCCAGGACGTTCTCGGGGAACGTCTTGGGGAAGGCGACCTCGACGTCAAACGTCGGATCGTACTCGGTCATCGTCACGAAGTGCGAGAGCTTAATCTGCTCGCGCTCAAAGCCATCGAACTCCTTGTCCGTGAACACGCGGGTCATCTGACGAGCGCGGTCGGGACGGAAGTTGAAGAAGATGGCCGCGTCGCCCTCGTGGATGCCCTCGTTGTGGGCCGCGAAAGGCTCGACGAACTCGTCGCCGCGCGGATCCTTCTCGTAGTAGGCCTTGATACCGGCAACGGGGTCGGTATCGGCATCGGACGCGTTAACCATGACGTCGTAGGCGCGCTGGATGCGCTCCCAACGGTTGTCGCGGTCCATGGCCCAATAGCGGCCCGAAACGGTGGCAACGCGAGCGTCGCAACCGGTCTCCTCGGAGATCTTAGCCAGGAAGGCGCAGAACTCGCTCATGTAGCCGGCACCGGACTGCGGGTCAACGTCGCGGCCATCCATGAAGGCGTGGACGCGAACGGTCTTGACGCCATGCTGGGCAGCCATCTTGACCAGAGCCTCGACGTGGTTCATGTGAGAATGAACACCGCCAGGGCTCATAAGGCCCATGAGGTGGAGAGTCTTGCCGTCAGCCTTGACGTCGTCCATAGCCTTGACGAAGACCTCGTTCTTGGCGATGGAGCCGTCCTTGATGGCATTGTTGATGCGCGAAAGCTCCTGGAACACGATGCGGCCGGCACCGATGTTGAGGTGGCCTACCTCGGAGTTGCCCATCTGACCGTCGGGAAGGCCCACGTCCTCGCCCGAAGCACCGAGCGTGGTGTGAGGATACTTCTCGTACAGGCTATCAAGGAAGGGCGTCTTGGCAGCGGCGACGGCGTTCTCGCCATCGGCCGGAGCAAGGCCGCAGCCATCCATGATGATCAGGAGTGCAGGAAGATGACGCTGTGCCATATGTCCTACTCGCCTGCCTTGACGACCATAGAGGCGAAGTCGGCAGCCTTGAGCGAAGCGCCGCCCACGAGGGCGCCGTCAACGTCGGGCTTGGCGACGAGCTCGGCAATGTTGCCGGGCTTAGCGGAACCACCGTACAGGACGCGGATACCGTCGGCGAGCTCCTCGCCAAACATCTCCTTGAGGGTCTCACGGATAGCGCCGCAGACCTCCTGGGCGTCCTCAGCGGTAGCGGTCTTTCCGGTGCCGATGGCCCAGATGGGCTCGTAGGCGACGACGACCTGCTTGGGGCAGGTGATCTCAAGACCAGCAAGGCCAGCCTTGACCTGGTTCACGACGTGCTCGACATAGGTGCCAGCCTCGCGGACCTCGAGGGACTCGCCGCAGCAGAAGACGGGAACAAGACCGGCGGCAACGAGGGCCTTGGCCTTCTTGTTCTGGTCCTCGTCGGTCTCGTGGAAGTAGTCGCGACGCTCGGAGTGGCCGATGATGCAGTAGGTGCAGCCAGCGGACTTGAGCATGTCGCAAGAGGACTCACCGGTGAAGGCACCCTTGGCCTCCCAGTACACGTTCTGTGCACCGAGGGCGATGGGGGCAGCCTGAATGCGGTCATGAACCGTGGTGATGTCAATGGTCGGAGGGCAGACGAGCACCTCGACGCCAGCCGGAACCTCGGGCAGAGCCTGAGCCAGCTCGTCGGCGAGCTTGGCGGCCTCAGCGACGTCGTTGTTCATCTTCCAGTTACCAGCGATAAGAAGGGTGCGATTAGGCATCGAGAAGCGCCTCCACTCCGGGCAGGGCCTTACCCTCGACGAGCTCCATGGAAGCGCCACCACCGGTGGAGATCCAGCTCATCTTGTCGGCCAGGTTGAACTTGTTGACAGCCGCGACAGAGTCGCCACCGCCGATGATCGAGGTGCAGTCGGCCTCGGCGACGGCCTCGGCGATAGCCTGGGTGCCGTGAGCGAAGTTGTCGAACTCGAAGACACCCATGGGGCCGTTCCAGAACACGGTCTTGGCACCCTTGACGGCCTCGGCGTAAAGTTCCTCGGTCTTGGGGCCGATGTCCATGCCCTCACGATCGTCGGGGATAGCGTCGGAAGCGACAACCTCGGGGACAGCGTCCTCGCCAAAGTGATCGGCAACGCGGTTGTCGATGGGGAGCAGGATCTTGACGCCCTTCTCCTCGGCCTTCTTGAGCATCTCGCCAGCGCGCTCGACCCAGTCCTCTTCCTTGAGGGACTGACCGACGGTCAGGCCCTGAGCCAGGAAGAAGGTGTAGGCCATGCCGCCACCGATGATCAGGGTATCAGCGGAGTCGATGAGGTGATCGAGAACGCCGATCTTGGAGGAAACCTTGGAACCGCCGACGATAGCGACGAAGGGGCGCTCGGGCTCGGCGAAGATGCCGGTCAGCGTGTCGACCTCCTTCTCGAGCAGGAAGCCGGCGACGGCAGGCAGGTAAGCGGCGGGACCCACGACGGAACCCTGGGCGCGGTGAGCGGTACCGAAAGCATCGAGAACGAAGACGTCACCATAGGAAGCGAGCTTCTTGGCGATCTCGGGATCGTTCTTCTTCTCACGTTTGTCAAAACGGACGTTCTCGAGAACGAGGACCTTGCCCGGCTCGACGGCGGCAACAGCCTCAGCAGCCTTCTCGCCGTAGGTGTCGGCGACAAAGGCAACATCGAGACCAGAGAGCTCAGCGAGCTTCTTGGCGACAGGCTCAAGGGAGAGCTCGGGCTGGAAGCCGGTGCCATCGGGACGGCCGAGGTGGCTCATGAGGATGACGCGAGCGTTGTGCTCAACGAGGTAGTTGATGGTGGGCAGGGCAGCCTTGATGCGGGTGGTGTCGCCAACGACGCCATCCTTGATAGGCACGTTGAAGTCAACGCGGACGAGAACGCGCTTGCCGTCGACATCGATGTCGCGGACGGTCTTCTTGGTAAAGGCCATGTTTGCTTCTACCTTTCGTACGTGTCTGCCTCCCATTACGGCAGACGATTTCCTATAAAAAGGGCGCGACCCTAGGGTGTAAGCCCTATGAGGCCGCGCCCTTCTTTAGACGCTCAACGAGCTATTCGCTAAAAGCTAAATTAAGCAACGAACTTCTCGAAGTACTTGATGGTGCGGACCATCTGAGAGGTGTAGGAGTTCTCGTTGTCGTACCAAGAGGTGACCTGAACGAGGGTCTGGCCGTTGCCGAGGTCAGAGCACATGGTCTGAGTGGCGTCGAAGATGGAGCCGTGGGTCTCGCCGATGATGTCGGTGGAGACGATATCGTCCTCGTTGTAACCGAAGGTCTCGGAGATGGTGGAAGCGTAGGCCTTCATAGCGGCGTTGACCTCGTCGACGGTGACCTTCTTGTCAACGACAGCGTAGAGGTTGGTGATGGAGCCGGTCGGCGTCGGGACGCGCTGGGCGGCACCGATGAGCTTACCGTTGAGCTCGGGGAGAACCAGGCCGATAGCCTTGGCAGCACCGGTGGTGTTGGGGACGATGTTGACGGCGCAGGCGCGGCTACGACGCTTGTTGCCCTTGCGCTGCGGGCCGTCGAGCGGCATCTGGTCGCCGGTCCAGGCGTGAATGGTGGTCATGATGCCGGACACGATGGGAGCGAAGTCGTTCAGACCCTTGGCCATCGGGGCGAGGCAGTTGGTGGTGCAGGAAGCAGCGGAGATGATGTTGTCCTCAGCGGTCAGCGTCTCGTGGTTGACGTTGTACACGATGGTGGGCAGATCGCTGCCGGCCGGAGCGGAGATGACGACCTTCTTGGCGCCAGCGTTGATGTGGGCCTGAGCCTTAGCCTTGCTGGTGTAGAAGCCGGTGCACTCGAGAACGACGTCGACGTCGAGGTCGCCCCAAGGCAGGTTGTTGGCGTCGGCCTCCTTGTAGATCTTGATCTCCTTGCCGTCAACGGTGATGGAATCCTCGCCAGCAACGACCTCGTGATCGCGAGCGTAGTTGCCCTGCGTGGAGTCGTACTTCAGCAGGTAAGCGAGCATATCGGGAGAGGTGAGGTCGTTGATAGCGACGATCTCGGAGCCCTCATGACCGAACATCTGACGGAAAGCCAGACGACCGATGCGACCGAAGCCGTTAATAGCAACCTTTACTGCCATTGTGTCTCCTTTCGTAAGGCCCCCGCAAGCTACAGCGCCCGCCGTTGAGGCCCACAAACTAACCACTCGCCTAATATACCTTTTTTTTGACTTGAATTTCACGAGAATAGTCGAAATTGAAAATCAAATTTACGTTAAAACGTTTTAAAGAATAAAATAGCAGCTAAATCCGTATATAAGTCGATACTTTAAACTACCGGTTTGCTTCAATGAGCTTTTCAAGCCTCAAAACTCGATGGTAGAGGGCCGACTTCGACAAGGGAGGGTCAGCCATCTCCCCTAAATCACGCAGCGACAGATCGGGATAGCGCTCGCGCAGGTCGCAAAAGACCGCCAAGGCATCCGGAAGCGCATCGCGAAGGCCGCGCTGCTCGAGCTCATCGATAAGCGCAAGCTGATGCTGGGCAGCACCGGCGCTTCTGGTCTGGTTGGCGAGCTCGGCGTTCACGCGACGGTTCACATCGTTCTTAACCAACTTGACCGCGCGCGCCTCCTCAATCTCGGCAACGCTGCGCTTGGCACCAATCAGCTTTAATAGATGCTCGATTTCCTCGGCGCTCTTAATGTACACGGCATATGACCCCCGCCGCGCGTTAACGCGCGCATGGACCCCAATCTGCTCCAATAGATCGCAAAGTCCCCGGGCATACTGCTCGCCCTGCACCGCGATCTCCAAATGAAAATCGCCGCGTGGATCGGCCACGAAGCCGCCCGCGATGAGCGCGCCGCGGATGTAGGCAAGCCTGCAGCAGGGACGGGCAACGATGTGTCGGGGAACACCAGCAACGAGCCCTCCCCTGCGGTCTAGAATGCCCAGCAGCACCAGAGCCTTGTCCAGGTCGGGTTGATCGGGCAGGGTAATGAGATAGTTACGGACCTTATGCAAGACCGATTTACGAACGGTGAATTCCGTTTTGAGCTTAAGGATGCGATGCGTCAGCGTGATCATCGTGCGCGCGACGGCTCCCGTCTCGGTCGCGACCGTCAAACGATACCGCCCGGAGCCGGCCAACGAAAGCGTACCGCTCACACGCGTCAGGGCGGCAAGCGTCGACAAATCGCAGTATTCACATTCGGGTTCGCAGCGCGCAAGCTCGTCGCGCACCTCAGCGGTAAACGACATGCAGGCCTATGCCTTCGTGTTGGCGCGCGACAGGTCGCGGTGGGAGATGCTCACGTGATACTGGGCGCCTTCCAGGTAACGGGCCGTGGCCTCGGCAATGGCGACGCTACGGTGCTGTCCGCCCGTGCAGCCGATGGCGATAGAAAGCTGCGGCTTACCCTCCGCGATATAGCCCGGCATCACCGTATCGAGCAGCTGCGTCCAGGCCTTCCAGAACTCCTGGGTCTTGGGATGGTCCAGAACAAAGTCGGAGACTTTCTTATCGAGACCGGTCATGGTACGCATCTCGGGATCGTAGAACGGATTGGGCAGGAAGCGAACGTCGATCATAATGTCCGCCTCGACGGGCATACCGTGCTTAAAGCCAAACGAGAACACGTGAACGTCCATGAGCTGCTGGTCGGACAACTCGGAGAACGCCATGCGCAATTTGTTGCGCAGGGCAGAGGTGCGCAGGCGGCTCGTGTCGATAATCATATCGGCTCGATCGCGCACGCCCTGCAGCTGAAGGCGCTCGCGCTGAATGGCATCGGCCGTAGTCTCCCCCGGCTTGGCAATGGGATGACGGCGGCGATTTTCGCTGTAGCGACGAATCAGCACCTCGTCAGAAGCCTCCAGGAACACGATGTCGCAGCTCATCTCGCGCTCTTCGAGCGCGGCGACCGCATCGAGCAACTCGTCAAACAGTCCCTGGCTACGCAAATCGCAGGTGACGGCGAGATGCCTGCCCACGCCCGTATTGATGCCGACGAGCTCGGCAAGCTGGGCGATCAGACGCGGAGGTAGGTTATCAATGCAAAAATAGCCCATGTCCTCGAACACGTGCATGGCCTGTGTGCGGCCCGATCCGGACATTCCGGTGATGATGACGATATCGGGGATGCGCTCCGAGCGCTCCGCCGCATCCATGGCATCTCCCTTTTGCATGTGCTGCCTCCCAAAAACAAGCGCGGGACCCAGCAACCCGGATCCCGCGCGGTCAATTGCCTATATTGAGTATACCGCCCCGAGCGGATACGAGACCTGTCTTACGCCTCAAGCGCAGCCTTGAACCAACTCGTAATACTCGTGGGGTGCGTGATGGCGGTGCCGACGACAACGGCCCAGGCGCCAGCATCGATCGCAGCGCGAGCCTCCTCGGGCGTGTGCACGCGGCCCTCGCAGATGATGGGAAGACCGGGGAATTCCTCGGTCGCCTGACGCAGGAGTGGCAGGTCGGGGCCATCGGCCATGGTGCAGTCGATGGCGGCGACGCCGTGAGAAAGCGTGGTGGATACCAGGTCAAAGCCCATATCAACCGCACGGCGAATGTCCTCGATGGTGGCACAATCCGCCATCAGGAGCACACCCTCCTCGTGCAGCGGGCGGAAGGTATCCTCGACGGTCTTGCCATCGGGACGCGGACGATCAGTGGCGTCGATCGCCACGATATCGGCACCGGCAGCAACGCAGGCGCGAGCGTGACGCAGCGTCGGCGTGATGTAAACGCCCTCGTGTCCATCCTTCCACAGGCCGATGACGGGAACCTCACAGCGACCCTTAATAGCGGCAATGTCGGCAAGGCCCTGACAGCGAATGGCGGCGGCGCCGCCAAGCTCGCAAGCGCGAGACATTTGAGCCATGGTCTCGGGCGTACGAAGCGGCTCGCCCATATACGCCTGAACGCTCACGACGAGCTTGCCCTTCAGGGATTGAATCAAAGGATCAACGGTCATGTGCGACTCAACCTTTCTCAAAACAGCCTTCTGAGACACCGCACCTTGACGTTCAAACCGTCGCTCGCGTACCGAAGTACGCTTCGCTCCTCTTTCACGTCAATCTGCGGCACCTCAGAAGGCGCACTTGGTAGTTATGTTTACTTCAACGACGCAAGAAGGTGTTCGGCGGCACCGATGAGCGGAGCATCGCCCTCCAGAGACCCGATGAGAATCGGCGTGTCCTGGAGCGGATCGAGCGCCTGGCTGGCATAGCCCTCGTGCACCGAATCCTTCCACGTCTGCGAACGCCAATCGGGACCCTGATGAATTACGCCGCCCGAAAGCACGATGACCTCTGGATCCAGAATATTGGCAAGCGAGCCCAAGCTGGCGCCCAGCGCAAAGCCGGCGTCATGGATGACCTCGGTCGCCTTTGCGTCGCCAGCACGGCACAGGTCGTTCACGTCGCGACCGACCGAAGGACGGCTGGGGTCGACGCGGCCAAAGCGCTCATCGTACATACGGCCAATCGAGGTGCCCGAGGCTATCGACTCAAGATGACCAGAACGCCCGCAGGCGCAGGGAATGCCGGCGGCAGCCGAGCACTCGATGTGGCCCATATGGCCGGCAGCACCGTGGAAGCCTTGCATCACGCGGCCGTTCTCGACATATGCGCCGCCGATGCCCGTACCGATGCCCAGACACAAAACGGAGAACTTGCCCTTGCCGACGCCCCAGTGGGCCTCGCCCAGAGCATGAGCCTGCACGTCGCCTACAACGGCAACGGGAAGACCGAGATCCTCGCGCAGACGCGGCCCCAACTGAACGCCGGACCAGCCGGGCATGATCTCATTGGCATACGCGATGGCGCCCGTCTTGGGATCGACGACGCCCGCGGCACCGATACCGACGCCAAGGACCTCGACATCGGGATTCGCCTCGAGAGCAGCCTTGATGGATGCCTCGATACGCTGGAAGACGGCCTCGCCGCCCTCTTGGGCCTCTGTGGGAACCTCGGCCTCAAAAACGGGATGGGGCACACCACCGTCAGCCGGGTACTCCATGATGGCAGTCGCGATCTTAGTTCCGCCGATATCGACAGAGCAGACGTACTTGTTCTCCATGTCGCTCTCCTTCGGAGATAAAAACAACTACAGGAAATGCGCCGTCAGGCTAGCCGTCACAGCGCAGTAAAGGTTATCCAGGTGCCCGAGATCGCCGAGAAACCGTGTGGCCATTGACCTAACGGGTCATGGCCACACGGTTGAACGGCGAGGCCGGGTGCCTGGGAAAGCTTTACAGGAGACCGTTGTCCTGGAGGACCTTCTTAATAGCCTCGACGTTCTCGCCAGTCATGGCCTTCACCGGGCGCGGCATGGTCGGGCTGTCGAAGATGCCCATGAGGTTCATAGCGGTCTTGAAGGCGCCGACGCCACCGGCATAGCCCTGGACGCCCGAGGTGACATCCCAGATGTGGGAGATCTCGTTGAGGCGATCCTGCTCGGCCTTGACGGTAGCCCAGTCACCGGCCTGAGCGGCCTTCCACTGGCGCACGTAGCCCTCGGGCTCAACGTTGGCAAGGCCCGGGACAGAACCGTCGGCGCCACCGAGGTAAGCGCCGTCGACGACAACCTCGTGACCGGTGAGGATACTCATCGGATGACCGTTCTTCTCGTTCTCCTGAACGAGGTAGCGGAACGAGATGTCATCACCCGAGGAATCCTTGACGCCAGCAAGGACGCCCTCGGCGCCGAGCTTGGCAAGGAGCTTCCAGGGGAGCTTGGTGTGAACGCAAACGGGAATGTCATAGGCAAAGATGGGCAGGTCAAGCTCCTCGTGCAGGATGCGGAAGTGCTCCTCGACCTCGGTCATGCCCTGCAGGGCATAGAACGGGCAGGTGGCGACGAGGGCATCGGCGCCCAGCTCCTGAGCGACCTTGCCGTGCTCAATCATGCGCTCGGTCTCGGTATCGATGATGCCGACCAGAACAGGCACGCGGTGGTCGACGATGCGGACGGCCTCGGCGATGATCTGGCGACGACGCTCGTCGGTGGAGAAAACGACCTCACCCGAAGAGCCCAAGAAGAACAGGCCATCGACGCCGGCATCGATCATGCGGTTGATGCTGCGCTCAAAGGAGGCAACATCGAGCTGATGATCTTCGGTATCGGGAACAACGACGGGAGGGATAACGCCGGTGAATTTCTGAGTTGCCACAAGAATCTCCTTAGTTGTCTGGCGGGCGGCCCTATGCCACCCACTCTTGTTGGCAGTGTCCAGGCCGTCTAGGCCAAAGAACACGAGTAGAACGTTTGGTTAAAAAAGTCTACGACTTCGTTTTCGAACGCATTGATGCGCTCGTGAGCGTATTTTGCATAGATGATATGCCTCCGGTCACACTCAAGACCGTTGAATACGGCAAACTGATCCTTGGGATCGCTCACGGTATCCATAAGCGATGTGCCCATGAGCACCGATCCGCGCACCCGAGACGACAGCACCTCGAGACCGCCAGGAAGCGGATTGGCAACCGCCGTGCGGGCGAGGCCCCGCTCGTCCAGAGCAGAAACCGCCAGCGCGACTCCGCCGCCAAGACCCTCGCCCCATGCAAAGATGCGTTCGGGGTCCATGCCATCAAGATTGCGCGCGACCTCCGCCAACGCGCAGCCCCAACGGACGCGCCTGACAAAAGCGGGCGAGGTAATCCCCTGCCGCAGATCGCTGGGTCCAATCGCCTCATCGTCCAGCGCAAGCACGGCATATCCCATGGCCGCAAACCTCGTCATGTGATGCCATCCCCGCACGGGTCGGTCGATGTCGTGAAACATCAGACATAGCGGCACAAGCTCGGATGCTCGGGCGCGACCGGCAGGCTCGATCAAACGTGCGTGGACCACATCGCCACCAAGCTCAAAGGAAACCTCGGAGTAGCGGGCATACGGATTGGCGAAATCGATCGCCGTAATGGCCAGGCCTTGAATCTCAAGATCCATAGCACATGTCTCCAAATCAGAAACATCTGCCTGAACATCACCGTGCCAGTCCCGATATTCAGAGAGCCTTGACGAAACCGTTCCGGGAATCCCCACAAGGTCGGGGACAATCAGCTCGCCGACATTGCTCTCGCACTTAGACATGAGCCTTCCCTCCCTTGCAGAAAAACGGAATGATCAGATCGTCAAAATCCTGAATCTCCTCGTGGCCAAAGCCTTCAAAGAACTCATGACGCTTTTCACAGGTCAGGTTGTTATAGACCGCAAACTGCGTCGCTGGCGGACAGACGGTATCGGCTGTGCCGGTGCCAAACAGCACGGGGCATTTGACCATAGGGGCAAAGTTCTTGGAATCGAAGTACGCCAGCTTGGCATAGGCTTCGTCGATACGAGTCGAGTCCTCGTCAAACCAGCGAGACCAATAGCGCAGGCCCTCGTAGGCAATGTCGTCGGCATCCAAATCCCAGACCAGGCGGAAATCCGACAGGAAGGGATAGAGGATGGCGGCGCGATTGATAAGCTCGCTGTTAAGTGCACAGGTCGCAATGCCCAAACCGCCACCCTGCGACGCGCCGTTCACAAACACACGGGCAAGATCGATGCCCTCGAGCTCGCAAACGATGCGGCACAGGATGCGAATATCTTGGTGCAAGCGGACATAGTAGAGGTTGGCCGGATCACCGTCGATACCGGCGACGATATGGCCCGCGACCGTTGTGCCCTCAAATCCACCAATGTCCTCGGAGGGACCTCCTTGGCCGGGGCAGTCGAGGGCGATGAGTGCCATGCCCATGCCCGCAAACGACGCCTGCTCAAACCAGCTGCGGCTTGCACCCGGATACCCATGGAACTGAAGTACCAATGGCACGGGCTCGTCCGAGACGGGTTTAAGGTACTTGGCATGCAGGCGAGCGCCACACATGCCGGTATACCAGAGGTCGAAAAGCTGGCAGGTCACGGCATCGGTGACCGATGCCGCCTCGATCGCATAGTCGAGCTCGACGGCATCGGCCTCGGCCATGCGGTCATTCCAAAAGAGATCGAAATCTGATGGACGGGGCATGGCGCCTCGATATTCACCAAATTGATGTTGTAGCTCCTGAGCACTTGGCATGGCTCGTGAACCCAACCTTTCGAAATCGCAACGGAGGTGCGCCCGGCAAGGGAACCGGGCGCACGGGAGGGAAAGCGAGGCTACTCGCCGAGCTTGGGATGCAGCAGCGACGGCGCAGCGCCGAGCAGCATCTTGGTGTAGGGGTCCTGGGGGTGCTGGAAGACCTGCTTGGCCTCGCCCTGCTCGACGATCTTGCCGCCATTCATAACGATGATGTCGTCAGAGATATAGCGGACCGTCTGGATGTCATGGCTGATGAACACCATGGCCAGGCCGAGCTCCTTCTTAAGGTCGGTCAGCAGGTTCAGAATCTGCGCGCGGACCGAAACGTCCAGAGCCGAGGTGGGCTCGTCGGCAATGATGGCATCGGGGTTCAGCGACAGGGCACGGGCAATTGCGACGCGCTGGCGCTGGCCGCCCGAAAGCTGGCCGGGAAGAACCTCGGCGGCGGAGCTGGGCAGACCGGTGAGCTCCAAGAGCTCCTTGACGCGCTTCTCCTGCTCGGCCTCAGTACCCAGGTTGTGGACGCGCATGGGATCGAGCAGTTGCTCGCGAACGACCATGCGGGGGTTGAGTGCCGTGGCCGGGTTCTGGAACACGACCGAGATGACGCGACCCATGTGGCGACGGTCCTCGGCGGTACGTTTGGTAACGTCCTTGCCCTTAAAGTAGACCTTGCCGCTCGTGGGGGCCTGCAGGCCGCACATGACGTTGGCGGTGGTGGACTTACCGCAACCGGACTCGCCGACGATGCCGATCGTCTGACCGGGCATGAGCCTAATCGTTACACCCTGGACGGCGTGAACCAGGTTAGGGTGCAGAATCGAGCCGGTACGGGTCCTAAAGGTGACGTGGACGTCATCAAGGAAGATGATCGGCTCGACGCCGTTGACTGCGGTCTCGCTCATCTACATCACCTCCGCGTGAGGGGTCAAACCATTTGCCTTGAGCACCTCGTCGGGGAGCTCGGAATAGAAGTGCTCGGTGCCGGGCACGCGCTTGAAGACCGGACGGGTGTCCAGGCCAATACGCGGATGGCTCGAGCGGGGCGCGAAGCGATCGCCCTTGGGGAAATCGCGCGGGCTCGGAACGGCGCCGGGCACCTGGTGCAGGCGGCCCGAACCGCTCTCGATGGACAGGACGGAACCCAGAAGACCGCGGGTGTACTCGTGGATCGGGTTGGTGAGCAGCTCCTTGGTGGGCGCCTGCTCGATAACCTGACCGGCGTACATCACCGTGATGTTATGGGCGACCTCGGCGACCAGCGCCAGGTCATGCGAGACGAAGATCATGGCAAAGCCGAGCTTGGCCTGAAGATCGTTGAGCAGCTTGATGACCTGCTTCTGGACGGTAACGTCCAGGGCGGTCGTGGGCTCGTCGCAGATGACCAGCTTGGGGTCGCGGGTAAGGGCCATAGCAATCAGAACGCGCTGACGCTGACCACCGGAAAGCTCGTGCGGATAGCTCTCGAGCGTACGCTTGGGATCGAGGCCCACGAGCTCCAGGAGCTCCTCGGCGCTACGGGTGCCGCCGCGCTTGGTGAGCTGCTTCATCTGGGCAGAGATGAGCATGGAGGGGTTGAGCGAGGACAGGGCGTCCTGATAGACCATGGCGATATCGGTACCGCGCAGGCCGAACCACTCCTTCTTGCTCATCTTGAGCAGGTCACGGCCCTCCCAGAGGACCTCGCCGGAAAGATGTTCGTCATCGTCGGTCAGGCCCATGATGGCCAGCGTGGTGATGGACTTACCGCAACCGGACTCGCCCACCAGGCCCATAGTCTGGCCAGGACGGACGTCAAAGTTGACATGGTCGACGACGTTGATATCGCCGTGGTGCTCAAACTGGATGCAGAAGTCACGGACCGAAAGGATCGGTTCGACAGACTCGTCGGGCACATGGCGATCGTCACGCTTGAGCTCGACATCGCGCAGGGCTCCAAGGCGAGCGGAGAGGGACTGGGCCTGCTCCTTGTAGGCGCGAACGGGGTCGGAGACCAGCAGGTCGGCCTCGCGGCGCTTGGAGGAATCGGTCGGATCCAGGGCGGCGGAGGGAGCAGCGGCCATGGCGTCGGTAATGCCCTCGGAGAGGATGTTGAGCGCCAGGCAGGTGATCATGATGGCCAGGCCCGGGAACAGCGCCTGCCACCAACGGCCGGCGAGCACGCCGCCGCGGGCGTCGGCTAGGATGTTGCCCCAGGTAGCGGTGGGCTCCTGGATACCAGCGCCGATGAAGGTCAGCGAAGCCTCGAAGATGATGGCGTCGGCGACCAGGGTAACGGTGAAGACCATGATCGGGGCGATGCAGTTACGCAGAACATGCTTGATCAAAATCCACGGAGCCTTGGCGCCGGAAACGATGACCGCGCGGACATAGTCCTCGCCGTACTCGGACACGATGTTGGCGCGCACGATACGGGCAATCTGCGGAGTGTACATAAAGCCGATGGCGAAGATGATCGACGGCACGGAGTTGCCCAGGATGGAGACGAAGACGGCCGCGAGGGCGATGCCCGGGATGGACATGATGATGTCCAAGATACGCATGATCGTCTCGGAGACGGCCTTGCGCGAAACCGCTGCAAGGGCGCCCACGACCGAGCCGCAGACCAGAGCCATGGCAGTGGCGCCAAAGCCGATAATCAGCGAGTAACGACCACCGTAGAGCATACGCGACAGAATATCGCGACCCTTATCGTCGGTACCGAAGATAAATCCGTTGCCGGGAGCCTGGCGAGCCGTAAAGATCTCGACCGGGCTATAGGGGGCAAGAAGGGGCGCCAGAATCGCAGTCAGGGCGACCAGCGCCAGCACGACGGCGGCAATCTTAGAAGACAGCGTCATCTTCTTCCAGCCACCGAGCTTGAGCCCCTTGGAGGCAGCCTTCTCGAGCTGCTCGGTTTGCTTCTCTCGAATCTTTACCATAATCTACACCGTCCTGATGCGCGGGTTGATGAGCAGGTAGAGCATGTCAACCACGATGTTGATGATGATGAAGGCAAGAGCAACGACGATAACGACGCCCTGAACCAGGTTCGCCTCGTTGCCCTGAACGCCCTGCAGAATCGCGGTGCCCATGCCGGGGAGGTTGAAGATAACCTCGATGACGACGGCGCCGCCCATGAGGTAACCGATCTTAAGACCGAGGGTGGTGACCGGGGTGATCAGCGCATTGCGAAGGACGTTGATACCGACGACGACCTTCTCGGGAACGCCGGCACCGCGAGCCATACGGACATAGTCCTTGTCGAGCTCCTCGACCATGGCGGTACGCACGATACGAGTCATCTGGCCCGTCAGCGGAAATGCCAAGGCGATGGCGGGCATAATCATGCGGCCCAGATAACCAGCCGGATTCGTGGTGAAGTGAGGCAGAGCACCCGATGCCGGGAGCACCTTAAGGTAGGAAGAGAACAGCAGGATCAACAGAACGGCAAGCCAGAACGACGGGGTTGCCAAGCCGGCGATGGAAAAGACGCGGATCACTTGGTCCGGCCATTTGTCGCGATACAGTGCCGCGATGACGCCGAGCAAAAACGAAACGACCGCACCGATGGCAAGGCCGATGAAGGTCAGCTGCATCGTGACGGGCAGGGCCGTGGAGATGCGCTTGGCAACGGAGTTGCGAGCAGCACCATAGGTGCCCATGTCGCCATGGATCAAATCGCCCATATAGCGCACGTAGCGCACGGGCCAGGGGTCGTCCAGACCATACTTCTCATGGTACTCGGCAACCGCCTCGGGCGAGGCACCGTCACCCAACGCCGTGTAGGCGGGGTCGGTCTTGGAGAACGACATAAGGAAGAACACCAGGACGGTGACGCCCAATGCCATGATCGGCAGCGCCACAAGACGCCTTCCAATCAAACGTAGCAAGTTGTTCACGTTCTCTCCCCTTTCTTTTGTCGGTAGGACCAACTGGTATATGAGTACGGATACTCATTACAAGACCCGAGCGACATCGAGGTCGCCCGGGTCTTTGTTTCAACTATGAGGATACGGTCCCAACGACCGACATCCTGCATACAGACTCAAGCGAGTCTTACGCCTTGACGGTCGCAACGCCCCTGAAGGACATGCTCGTCGTGCCGATGCCCTTGAAGCCATCGAGGGCCTCGCCGTTGGGCGCAGTGGACGGATCGTCCCAGGAAGCGGAGACGGTCTTGACGTGGACAACGGGGTACAGAACGGCGTTGTCGGCAATGATGTCGAAGCACTCGTTCCACTTCTTCTGCTGCTCGTCGCCCTCGGCGGCAAGAGCCTCGTCCATGAGACTGTGGAGCTTCTGCCACTCAGCGGACTCCTTCCACGGGCAACGGGTCTGCATCCAGACGTTGTCGCCGTACCACCAGTTGAGCAGCAGGTCGGGGTCGGCGCCGAAGCAGGAAGGATCGCCAGGGGCAAGGAGGATATCGTAGGCCTCGCCGCCGTCGATGGCAGCGTAGGTGGCCGGCGAGGTATCGGTCTGGATGGTCACATCGAAGCCGAGAGCGTCGAGGTCGTTCTTGACCTGGGCGGCCATGCCCTTAATCTGCTCGTTGTCGGTGGTGCGCAGGGTGATGGCACCCGGGGTGATGCCAGACTCCTCGATGAGCTTCTTAGCCTTCTTGGCGTCGGTCTTGTACACCGTGGAAGCCTCATGATAGTTGGTGAAGCTCTTGGGCAGGTAGCAGCTGGCAGCGGTGGCAAGGCCGGCGAAGGTGTTGCTGACCATCTTCTCGGTGTCGAGCGCATACATGACAGCCTGACGGACCTTGACGTTGTTCCAAGGCTCCTTGGCGACGTTGAACATGATGAAGCGGGTGCCGAAACCCTGAACGTTATCGATCTTGCAGCCGGCGCTCTCGAGCTGGTCGACGGCGTCAGCGGTAACGAGCTCCATAACGAGCGTGGAGCCCTCCTGCTGAGCGGTAACGCGAGCGGTGGGGTCGGTCAGGATGCTGTACTGGATCTTCTTATCCTCGGCAGCATACTCACCGTTGTACTCGGGGTTGGGAACCAGGGTGATCTCGGTATCGGAGATAGAGTCGTACATCCAGGGGCCGGAGCCGATCGGCTGCTTGGCGCGATCCTCCTCGGTCTGGGTGGCCGGGGTAACGCGGACGATGGCCAGACGATCCTTGAGCAGGGAGAAGTTGGGGACCTTGGTCTTGACCGTCACGGTGCTGGCGTCCTTGGCCTCGATGGACTCGAAGGGCTGGAAGAACGGAGCATAGGTAGCGGAAGCGGCGCAAGCGGTGTAGGAGGCAACGACATCGTCAGCGGTGACCTCGGTGCCATCGGAGAACTTGGCGCCCTTGCGGATGGTGACCTCGAAAGTGGTGTCGTCCACAGACTTGGGATCGTCGGTGGCGAGCTCGTTGAAGGTGCTGTAGTCGTGGTAATCGATGCCGTAGAGGCCCTCGACGACGTGCCAGTTAGCACCCAGGCCCACAGCGGAGCCGGTGCTGGCGGGATCGAAGCTGGACGGAGCGTAAGCGGAACCAGCGGTGATCACGCCGCCGCCACGGTTGGCGGAATCGGTGGAACCGGAAGCGGAACCCTCGTCGCTAGAGCTGCCACCGCAGCCGGTGAGACCAAGCCCTGCGACAGCAGCGACGCTGCCGGTGAGGCCGAGGAACGAACGCCTGGACATACCCTTGTTGATGATGGCCATGTCTTCTCCTATCAATAGAGAATCTTACCCGGGAGCGCCTAGACGTGCCCCCGCGCAACTTGCGGACGATATATACCTTACCTACCGACGAACCCAACTGAGGTGCCGCGCTCGGCGACCGATACATACATACGCTTGAACGGTATTTGCTACCGTTCACCGAATTCATTGACAAACGATTCGCCAGACAGTATGTATCGACGAGGTGAGATATCAGTCTTCGTCAACCCGCAGGATAGCAGGGTTGTTCACCATGGCTAGTCAAACGTTTTAGCGTTAATTAAACCCGAAATCGGCTGGTAATCGCCGTGAAATAAATGATTGAAAATCACGCAATCATGTATATCAGTTGTTTAGAGGCGTGTTTAGTTTTCGGATTGCTTTGCCGCCGCCTCGGCGCGCTCGGCATTCCATGCAACGAGCGCCTCGTGAACCGCTTTGGCGACATCGGCAGGAATGCCTCGAACTTCCGCGATCTCTTGCTCGCTCGCCGCGCGCAAACGCTTCATCGAGCCAAAATGGCGCATAAGGGCACGTTTTCTGGTGGGTCCCACGCCTGGAACGTCATCGAGTACCGAAACCGTCATGGCTTTATCGCGCAATTCGCGATGGAACGTGATGGCAAAACGGTGCGATTCATCGCGCACCTGTTTAATTAGATAGAGCGACGCGGACCCGGTCGGCAGCACGACGGGAGTCTCGTCCCAAGGCACGAAAACCTCCTCATCGGCCTTTGCCAAGCCACAAACTGGTATATCGAGCCCAAGAGCCTCAAGTTGCTTGATCGCAGCGGTCAATTGCGGCTTACCGCCATCGACAACGAGCAAATCGGGGCGCGAGCCAAAGCGCTCGTCGGCCATGCGCTCGGGAGCATAACGTCGTCCCAAAACCTCGGACATCGACACGAAGTCGTTTGCCTCGTCCAATTCGGCCTGAATTTTAAAACGACGATACTGACTCTTGTCGGCGCGCCCGTTGGTAAACACCACCATCGAGGCGACCGTAAAGGTGCCATGAAGTGTAGAGATATCGAAGCACTCGATACGCAACGGCGGCGATGGCAGCGCCAACGCACTTTCGAGCTCCAGGAGCGCTTGATTGGTGCGGTCGTCAGCGTACCCCGTTCGCATCATGTAGCGCATGAGGGCATGGCGCGCATTTTTGGATGCCATATCGAGCAGACGGTGCTTTTCGCCACGCTGCGGCCTATGGAGATGGCAGGAACGCTCACGCTTGCCCGCAAGCCACTCCCCCAGCGCTTCCGCATCCTCAAGATCGACGGAAAGGTTGACCTCAGCTGGAATATCAGCCGTCTCGTCGTAATAGCGCTTAAGAAAGCCCGACTGGAGCTCTTCCTCGTCAACATCAAGACCCTTGTCGAGAATGAACTCGCAGGTGCGAACTGTTCGGCCCTCGCGAACGACGAAGACGCAAGCGGCGGAGATGGTCTCCTCGCGATAGAAACCGATGACATCTATATCGACACTGGAGGGAAAAACGACTTGCTGACGATCGTCCAGACCCCTGATGACCTCCAAACGACGTTTGACGCGTGCCGCGCGCTCAAAGTCGAGCGCCTCAGCGGCATCCGTCATCTCGGAGGTCAGCTCATCGACGACATCCTTGCGATGGCCCGACAAAAAGCGCTCGACACGCTTGACGTTCTTGGCATAGTCTGCCGGGGAAATCACGCCGACACACGCACCCGGGCCGCGCCCGACATGGTAGTCAAAGCAGGGGCGCCCGTTTTGCGCGCAAATCATATTGACGATGTCTTCCTCGCCCTTGTGGGACTCGACGATACGGCGACAACGACGCCACTCCGCACAGGATGCGGAGCAGATGGGGATAACCTTGCGCAGCGTATCTATCGTCTCACGTGCCGCGCGGCTATCGGTATAAGGTCCAAAATAGCGCGTTCCCGGCTTATGACGCTCACGCGTGTATTTGATAGCGGGATACAGGTCGCCCTTTGTAATGGCGATAAAGGGGTAGCTCTTGTCATCCTTGAGGTCGACGTTAAAGTACGGATGGTACTGACCAATCAAATTGCGCTCGAGCACCAACGCCTCGTGCTCGGTCTCCACCACGATATAGTCAAAGCTCGCCACCAGCTGCATCATCAGCGGGATCTTCTGGCGCTCGTCCTGCAGCGTCACGTACTGACGCATACGGGCGCGCAGGTTTTTCGCCTTGCCCACGTAGATGACATCGCCCTTGGCGTCTTTCCAAAGGTAGCAGCCGGGCTGCGTGGGAACGCGCGAAACCTGCTCGGCAAGCGTTGGAATGTTGTCGTGACCGGCCACGCGCACCTACTTGCGACGAATCAGCGCCGAGACCTCGGGCATCTTAAGGACGACGGCAAGGCCAAAGGTAACAGCAAGCGAGACGACACCCGCAACGCAAACGTAGCCAAGAGTAATCAGAATCGAGCCGCCAAGTGCCCCGACAAAGTGCTCAAGCGCCCACATGACGCCGGCGCCTGCGGCAGCACCCAGGCCACCGAGCAAAAGGCCAAAGAAACCGCCATGCAGGATAGATTTAACCTGAAGACCACGCAGACGACGACGCAGCCACCACAGCGAGCAACCGACCAAGATCACGTAGTCGACGACATACGAAAGCGCGATTGCCGGCATACCGAAGCCCAGCACAACGCCAAACAGCAGAACCGAGCCGGCCTGGCCGATGGCGGAATACAGGCAATAGCGGCTATAGGGCTTCATGTCGAGCAAGGCAGAGAAGCTCTTCTGCATCAGCACGACCACGCCGTAGAGCGGCAGCGAGAACGCCAGGTAGACAAGGAACTCGGACACCAGCGCCACGCCGGACTCATCGAACTTGCCAGCGCAGTAGATCATGTTGAGCGGACGCGCGAAGACAATCAGGTACAGCGCGAACGGAACCAGGAAGAACAGCATCTGGGCGACGCCACGCGAAATGCCCGTGCGAACGCTGTCGTAATCCTTCTCCTGTGCGTCGTGAGAGAGCTCGGTATAGAGCGCCGTCGAAAGCGAGGCGGCAATCAGCGCGTAGGGCAGCGTGTACCACAGGCGCGCATAGGCGATGACGGAAGGACCGGTCTCGGGCTGGACCACCAGCGCGGCAGCGTTCGTGATAGAAGTCGAGACAAACATGCACACCGTAGCGAGCAGCGTCGGGATACCGAGCGCAATCGTCTGGCGCAGTGCGGGGTCCTTAAAGTCGATATGGATATGGGGATGCACGCCGTGCTTGCCAAGCGCGGGGATCTGACAAGCCATCTGAACAAAGACACCGAGGGTCGTACCGGCCGCAATCAAGATGATGCCGGCACGTTCGCCAAACTGTGCGGACACGGGCGCAAAGCCCATAAAGCTCGCAATGACGATCACATTGTTGAGGACCGGGGCAAACGTCGACCAGAAGTAGTCGCGGTGTGCGTTGAGAACGCCCGAGAACACCGAGCCCAAACCATAAAACAGAATCTGGATGGCGAAGAAACGGAACATGAACGCAGCGGTATCCATGCTGCCGCCGTCACCCGAAAGGAACGATTGCGTCCAAATAAAGCCCGGAGCGAACACGGTCCCCAGCAACGAAATGCCACCCAGCACCAATAGCAGAATACCGAGCAGGTTGCCCACGTACTCGTTCGAGGCCTCGCGACCCTGCTCACGCCTCACGCCCATGTACACGGGCAAAAACGCCGTCACGAGCATGCCGCCCATCACGAGTTCGTAGAGCATATTGGGCAGGTTGTTGGCGACCTGATAGGAGGACGAGAGCAGCGACATGCCGATAGCGGCCGCCATTGCCCATGTGCGGATAAAGCCGGTGACGCGAGACACGATGGTCAGGATGGTCATAAGCCCGGCGGAACGACCAACCGTGGAGTAGTCCGACGAGCCCATATCATCAGTGCCATCTCGCGACGAAGAAGCTTCGGATGAGGGTGTCTGAGGCGCAGATTCTTTTGCAAAATGAGCTCCGCACTTCAATTCTTCCTGCGGCATCGCTCAGTCCTCTCTCGTAATCGGGGCGACCGTCGCCCCGCAAAATGCAATTAAATCATCGGGTGCAAGCTCAAGCTGATAACCACGCTTGCCTCCCGAAATAAAAATGGTATCCCAAAGGACACATGTCTCATCAATGAGCGTCCGGTAGCGTTTTTTCATACCGACCGGACTGCAGCCGCCGCGAACGTAGCCAGTCGCCGCAAGCAAATCCTTCACATGCATCATGGCCAAGGACTTCTCCCCCGCGGCACGCGCGGCGGACTTTAGATCGAGCTCGTCGGCAACAGGGATGCAGCACACGACATGGTCGTTGGACGGCGTCACGCAGACCAAGGTCTTAAATCCTTGTCCGGGCTCCTCGCCAAGCTGCTCCGAAATCGCGACCCCCAGGCCCGCCGACTCATCACCATCGTCTTCGTACGTATGTAGAACATAGGAAATGCCGGCGCTTTCCAGCTCGCGCATCGCATTGGTTTTTGGCGTCTTTACAGCCTTTGCCATGGCATATCCTTTCCCTCGCATTCGGACGCAAAGATTAAGTATATGTCCAATTCGGCTGCATACGTCACTTCGACACAGCAAGCGCCATCGAATCACAAGGAGTCGATGGCGCCCATAAACTGAATCGCCTATTTATTGAGCATCAAGTTGAGCCTGACGCTCCCGGTCACGCCTGAGCAACGGCGCCAAAAACTTGCCCGTATAACTTTGCGGACAGTCCGCAACCTGCTCCGGTGTGCCCGAAACCACGACGGTTCCGCCGCCGTTACCGCCCTCGGGGCCCATATCGATCAGGCGGTCGGCAACCTTGATGACATCAAGGTTGTGTTCAATCACCAGCACCGTGTTGCCCGCATCGACCAAGCGCTGCAGCACATCGAGCAGCTGGCGGACGTCCTCAAAATGAAGGCCGGTCGTCGGCTCATCCAAAATATAGAACGTCTTGCCCGTCTGGCGTCGATGAAGCTCCTTGGCGAGCTTCACACGCTGCGCCTCGCCGCCCGAGAGCGTCGTGGCGGGCTGGCCCAGGCTCACGTAGCCCAAGCCTACATCGTACAGCGTCTGGAGCTTGCGCTTAATCTGCGGGATATTCCCAAAGAAGGCCAGTGCCTCGGTGACGCTCATGTCGAGCACGTCCGAGATGGTCTTACCACGGTAGGTGACCTCAAGCGTCTCGCGGTTATAGCGTTTGCCGCCGCAGACCTCACAGGGGACATAGATATCGGGAAGGAAGTGCATCTCGATCTTAATTTGTCCGTCGCCCTTGCATGCTTCGCAGCGACCGCCGCTCACGTTAAAGGAGAAACGTCCCGGCGAGTAGCCACGCGCCTTCGACTCCGGCGTACTCGCAAACAGCGCGCGAAGATCATCCCACAGGCCAATGTACGTAGCAGGGTTGGAACGCGGCGTGCGACCAATCGGCGACTGGTCGATATCGATAACCTTATCGATACACTCGATGCCCTCGATTTTCTTATACGGACCCACAGGGCGCGTCGAACGGTGAATGGCATTCGTAAGGGCAGGTGCGATGGTGTCGGTAACCAGGGAGCTCTTACCCGATCCCGACACGCCGGTAACGACCGTAAGCGTACCAAACTCGATCTTGGCGGTAACGTTTTTGAGGTTGTTGGCACGGGCGCCCGTGATCTTAAGGCAGCCGCGACCGGGCTTGCGGCGTTCATCGGGAACCCGAATCATTCGCTTGCCGGTCAGGTAGGCACCCGTCATCGAATCGGGGCACGCCATGATATCGGCAGGCGTTCCCGCGGCGACCACGTGTCCGCCGTTCACGCCCGCACCGGGGCCCATGTCGATCACATAGTCGGCAGCACGAATCGTATCCTCATCATGCTCGACGACGATGACGGTATTGCCGATATCGCGTAGGCGCTCAAGCGTCTTGATCAGGCGCTCGTTATCGCGCTGATGGAGGCCGATCGACGGCTCGTCCAAAATGTACAGCACACCCATGAGGCCGGCGCCGATCTGCGTTGCCAGGCGAATGCGCTGGGCCTCGCCTCCGGAAAGCGTCGCCGAGGCACGGTCGAGGGTCAGATAGTCGAGTCCGACATCGACCAGAAAGCGCAGGCGCTCCAGGATTTCCTTAACGATGCGCCCGCCGATAAATTGTTGGCGCTCGGTAAGCTCCAAGCCCTCAAAAAACTCGAGCGACTCGCGGCACGATAGGCAACAGACCTCGTAAATGGACTTACCGCCTACGGTAACAGCGAGCATTTCGGGGCGCAAACGAGCGCCGTGGCAGCTCGAGCACGGCTCCTCGCGGATGTACTTCTCCAAGCGCGCCTTGGTGTTCTCATTCGTCGTCTCGGTATAGCGCTCGTACAGGATATTGCGCACGCCCGAGAACTTGGTGTCCCACTGGCTGCGGCGCCCATCGAGCTTTTGATAGTCGACCGAAATCTTCTGGTCGCCCATGCCGTCTAAAAACGCGCGACGCACCCGCGGAGGCAGATCCTCCCACGGCGTATCGACGCTCACCTTAAAGTGTTTGCAGACCGCAGCGAAAATCTGCGGATAGTAGTTAGAGTTGCCAAACAGGCTGCCAAAGACCCCGTCGGCGATCGACTTCGAGGGGTCTTCGATTAGGGCCTCGGCATCGACCGTCTTCTTAAAGCCCAGGCCATCGCACTCTGGGCACGCGCCATAGGGCGCGTTGAACGAGAAATCACGCGGCTGCAGGTCATCGATGGAGTGCCCATGCTCCGGGCACGCTAACGCCAGCGAATACTCCAGCAACTCGCCTTCGGTCCCCTCGGGAGCGTCGCGGTCGGGCAGCAAGTATACGTTCACATTGCCGTGCGCCAGCGCGGTCGCCTGCTCAACAGACTCGGCGATACGGCCCAGAGAGTTCTCACGGATCACGATGCGGTCGACCACGACCTCGATATCGTGCTTGAACTTCTTGTCCAGATCGATCTGATCGTCGAGCGAGCGCACTTCACCGTCGACACGCACGCGGCTAAAGCCCTCGGCGCGAAGATCCTCAAACAGTTTGGTGTACTCGCCTTTTCGCCCGCGCACCACCGGTGCCAGCACAAACGCGCGGCGGCCCTCCCCCGCCGTCAAGACCTTGTCGGCAACCTGGTCGGTCGTCTGGCGCTCAATGACACGGCCGCATTCGGGACAGTGCGGGGTGCCCACACGGGCGAACAGCAGGCGCAGATAGTCATAAATCTCGGTTACGGTGCCAACCGTCGAGCGAGGGTTTTTAGACGTCGTCTTTTGGTCGATCGACACCGCCGGCGAAAGGCCGTCGATTGAATCCAAGTCGGGTTTGTCCATCTGTCCCAAGAACTGGCGCGCATAGCTCGAAAGACTCTCGACGTATCGACGCTGGCCCTCGGCATAGATAGTGTCAAATGCCAGCGAACTCTTGCCCGAGCCAGAAAGACCGGTAATGACCACGAGTTGGTCACGCGGAATGGAAACATCGATATCACGGAGGTTGTGCTCACGGGCGCCGCGAATAACGATAGAAGAATCAGACATGGAAGCTCCTTGCCTCCTATTGCATCGAATCATACTGCCGATGAGTTTAGCGCACTCGACGCGCACAGATGTTCGTAATACAAGATTCGCAGACCTTTAGCTTTGCGTATCGGGCGCTTTGTTTCTCGAAATGCCGTGGAAAGGTTACAGTAATCTAATACTGAACTTAATTTGTTGTACCAGAGGAACGTCCATGACCGAAGATATCCCCCTTGAAATCACTTCGAGCGACATGGCCAATCTGCCCATATTCATCGCCGTCCTTATCGTGGCCGCCGTCGTCGTGCGCGTGTATTTTTCAATCAAACGCAACGAAAAGCCACCCATTGCCCGCGTCTTTTGGTGCGCGACGCTCCTCATCCCGCTCGGCGTGGTAGCTGCATGGGTTACGAATCAATTGCTCGTAAATGAGGGCAGCTCCCTATGGGTCCTTTCTTATTCGGCGCTCGGTGCTGCCGCCGTCATGCTTCTTGTCGAGCCCTTGGTTTCGGGACTTATCGACCAAACCGACCTTGCGACGGGAACGGTTGCCTGTATTTGCCGTGACATCCTTGTCATCGCCGCTGTTTCAGCGCTCTCGTTCGTTTCACTCGAAATTGCCTGCAACGAAACGTTCTATCGCATTCCCGCCAACTCATTCGGGTTTTCCGTCGGGCTGCTCGCGACGGTTCTGCTCTCCCTTTATTTGCTGGGACAGCGTCATGGAGGCGTCATGGCTCTCGTGCCCGTCGTCTGCTGCATCCTTGGCATTGCCGAGCACTTCGTCATAACGTTTAAAGGCGAAGCCATCCTGCCAAGCGATATCTTGGCCCTTGGCACCGCAATGGAAGTGAGCGAGGGATACGAGTTTACCTTTACCGCCGGAATCGTAACCTCTCTCGCCCTGCTGGAGATTTCCCTGGGGCTTCTTTCGCTCATCCGACCGCGAAAGCTCCGTACGCCCACCCATGTCTTCCCCGCTATCGCCACTAACCTCTGTGCTTTTCTGCTAGTGACCGTTGTGGGGCTCTCAGGCTTTTCCAACATCGACTTGGAGCAGGCGCTGGATTTTGGATTTGACCGTTGGCAGCCCATCACCACGTATGCGTCTCAGGGTTTTATCACTTCGTTCACCGAAATGGTCAACGAGTTGCCCATTGAGAAGCCCGAAGACTATACGCCCGATGAGGCGCAGAGCATCGAGCAGGAGCTCGCCGCCGCCTACGACAGCACATATGGCTCGAGCGAGCAGCGCGCGGCGGCCGTTGCCCAGTTCAATGAAATCAAGCCGACGATTGTTGCCGTCATGAATGAGAGTTTTAGCGACCTTTCGTGCTTTGAGCAGCTCCAGGCGGCCGGGTACACCGGCCCCGCATTCTACAACTCGCTTCCCGACACACTTGTTCGCGGCACCATGCTCGCTTCGGTCGCCGGTGGCGGAACGGCGAACTCCGAATTCGAATTTTTGACCGGAGCGACAACGGCCTTTGTCGGATTAGGCAAGATCCCCTATCAGCTGTATCAGATGAATGGCGTAAACAGCCTGGCAAAGGACCTTAAAGAGCTTGGGTATACCACTACCGCTATGCACCCGCAAAACCCCGTCAACTACCATCGAGATAAAATCTATCAGCAGCTGAGCTTTGGAGACTTTCTTTCAATCGGCGATTTCGAAGGTGCGCCCTATTACCATGCCGGCGTATGCGACTACGCCACCTACGACAAGATACTCGACCTGCTTAGAACCGACGAAGCGCCGCAGTTCATCTTTGACGTCACGATGCAAAATCACGGCGGCTACGACTATGGCACCGTTCCCGCCGAAGAGCTGACAAACTATTGGGTCGAGGGAGCCAGCGAAGGCGCCAACAGCGCGCTCAACACCTATCTCACCTGCATCAACGCATCCGACCGGGACCTCGAGTACTTTATCAACGAGCTCCGCAACATCGGCAGACCGGTTGTTCTTGTCTTTTTTGGCGACCATCAGCCGAGCGCCGCAACGACTCTCAACGACGAGCTGTACCCTCAGGAAGATACGGCAAGCCACGCTTTCCGTATCTATCAGTCGACATATCTCGTCTGGGCTAACTATGAGATCGCCGGCAATACCGAGCTCAACGTCTACGACACCGTCGGGGCAAACGAGATTGCAGCCATTACCCTTAATAAGATCGGCGCCCCGCTCACCAATTACCAAAAGGCCCTGCTTGCGACAAGGTCAGATGTGCCCACCATCAATGTCGCCGGCTATCTCGGTGCCGACGGGCTGCGCTACGACTTGGAATCGGAAGACAGCCCCTACGCCTCGACGATCGACAAGCTGCAGCGCATGCAATACCTCGAGTTCGCCAGCAAAGTTCAGTAAGCCCGCCCATTCGCTTGGGCCCATCGTATTGCAAGCACGCTCGGCCCAAACGCATCGCAAATGACTCCCGCTCGCAAACGAGGGTACAATGACGCTCGTGTCACATCGCGGGGCCCCGGCCCCAGCATATACAAAGGAGTCATACATGGGTTGCGAACACGCACAGGCCGCCGGCGGACAAACGTCGCCGTCGCAATTTGAGGAGAACACGCTGTCCGAGGTCAAGCGCGTCATCGCCGTGCTTTCCGGCAAGGGCGGTGTCGGCAAGTCATTTGTCACCGGTGCCATCGCCACCGAGCTTGCCCGTCACGGCCACAAGGTCGGCGTCCTCGATGCCGACATCACCGGTCCCTCTATCCCCAAGATGTTCGGTATGAGTGGACGCCACGTCCATGCCCTTGGCAACCTTATGCTGCCCGAAATCTCCGAGCACGGCGTCAAGGTCATGAGCTCCAACCTGCTGCTCCAAAACGAGACCGACCCCGTCCTTTGGCGCGGTCCGGTCATCGCAGGCGCCATTAGGCAGTTCTGGAGCGAGACCTCGTGGGGCCCCATCGACTACCTACTGGTCGACATGCCTCCGGGAACAGGCGACGTCGCGCTCACCGTCTTCCAGTCGCTGCCGGTCGACGGCATCGTCATTGTCACGAGCCCGCAGGATCTGGTCTCGATGATCGTCGCCAAGGCGGTCAACATGGCCGAGAAGATGAACGTCCCCATTCTGGGCATTGTCGAGAACATGAGCTATATTGAGTGCCCCGACTGCGGCAAGAAGATCGAGGTCTTTGGCAAGAGCAAGCTCCCCGAGGTCGCAGAGCGCTATAACCTCGACATCTTGGGCCAGCTTCCCATTAATCCGGCACTCGCCGAGGCCTGCGATAAGGGCGAGGTCGAGACCGCGCTGCCCGATGGCATGTTGCCCAAGGCAGTCTCTGCCGTCGAGGCTATTACCCCGCACGAGACCGACGAGGCCTAAGTGAACGCGAGCGCCCTCTATGACGTCTTGGTAATCGGCGGCGGGGCTTCAGGCCTCGCCGCCGCCATTACGGCCGCACGCGCTGGCAAAAGCGTCTGCATCGTTGAGCGCGATGTCGCCTGCGGCCTCAAGCTCCTTGCGACCGGTAACGGCCGTTGCAACCTCTCCAACGAATCGATTGATCCTCAGCGGTATAACCACCCCGCATTCGTCGAATCCGTCATGGGCCCCCAGCCCGAACAAGAGCTTATGGGTTTCTTCTCCTCGCTGGGCATCATGACAACCTCCGAGGAAGGCCGGCTGTACCCGCGCTCCCTTCGCGCCGAATCGGTGCGCGACGCGCTTCTCAACGTTTGTGATCGTCTGGGCGTCACCTTAATCTGCGGAGCCAACGTTGCCACGGCGCACAAAGCTTCCGAAGGCTGGGCACTCCAAATAGACCGTCCAGCGCGGGCGCTCAAGGCAAAAAAGCACGACGACCGAAAATCGGAGCTCCGCTCGCTTCGGAAGGCGCTCGCCGATGTCCCTCGCAAGAACGAGGCCCTGCAGGCACATGCCGTAATTATCGCTACGGGCGGCAACCCCACCGGTATCGCCGATACGTTTCGCCTTCCCCTCACTTCGCTGCGCCCCATCCTCTGCCCCGTATCGGCAACGGTCGTTGGCGATCGAGCGGCACTCAAGACGTTGGATGGCCTGCGCGTCCGCGCCTGCTTGACGCTCGCCCGCAATCATAATGAGCTCTGGCACGAAGACGGTGAAGTGCTGTTTCGAACCTTCGGTATCTCGGGTGTCGCTGTCTTCAACCTCTCTCGTCGTATCCAGCACGGCGATACGATCCTGCTCGACGTTTTCCCCGACCTCTCCAAAGACGAGTTGCTCGATATGCTCAACCGGCGCGTTGAACTGCTCGGCCGCTTTTCACCCCGCGATCCCCGTTGGCTCGACGGCATGCTCGCCCCGCAACTCTCCCGCGTCGTCTGCACATCGTTCGAGCAGTGCCATCCAGGCTCCAACGATGTCATCCATCTGGTCTCGATCCTCAAGCACTTTAAGCTGTTTGCCGAGGGGACGACCGATGAGCGCTCGGCGCAGGTCACGCGTGGTGGCGTATCTGTCGAGAGCATCTCAACACCCAGTCTACGCGCGCGCAGCGTTGTCGACGCCCCGCTTTACGTCTGCGGCGAAGCGCTCGACATCGACGCCGATTGCGGAGGCTTTAACCTTGCGTGGGCCTGGCTCTCGGGCATTCGCGCTGCAAGCAGCCTGTAGCCGCGCAGTCTATAATCAAAAACACATTCGGGCCGTCTGGGATACCGGACGGCCTCTTTCTTGCCTCTAAGGAGACCTCGATGATCGAAATCACCCAAGTCAACGCGTCGCTCGATGAAGCCGGCGATGAAAATGCCTGTCTCATTGTTGGCAAGCGAGTCGCCAAGCGCGTCCTACGTTGCAAGGACTCCGAGATCAAGTCCATCGAGCTCCACCGCAAGTCAATCGACGCTCGCAAAAAACGAGACGTCCATTTTATCCTGAGCTTTCGTGTTGAGCTGACTAGTCCCCACCTCGAGCGAGAAGCGGTCGACAGCGTTGCCGAGCGTGACCGCTCGCGCGTACGCGCGATAGAAGACGATGAGCCTTCATTCCCCTCCCCCGCCTCCGACGCGCCTCAAGAACGCCCTGTCGTTGTCGGCGCCGGATGCGCCGGCCTTTTCGCTGCGTTTACGCTCGCCGAAGCAGGTCTTAAGCCCTTGCTCATCGAGCGCGGCGACCCGGCATTTCGCCGCTCGCAGGCGATCGACCTCTTTCTAAAGGAGCGCATCCTCGACCCCGAGAGCAATATCCAGTTTGGCCTGGGCGGCGCGGGAACCTTCTCGGACGGCAAACTCAATACGGGAACCAAAAATCCCGCCCATCGCCTTATCCTCGAAACCTTCGTCGAGGCGGGCGCGCCCCGCGATATTCTGTGGGATGCCAAGCCGCACATTGGCTCCGACATCCTTCCCACGGTCGTCACCGCTATATCCCAGCGCATCGAGCAGCTCGGAGGTGTCGTCCGCTATCGAACGAAGCTCGTCGACATTCGCATCGACGCGTCTGGCGCCATCACCGGTATTGATGTCCAATCGTCCCAAGACGCCGCTTGCGAGCCAATCGAGACAAAGCACCTCATCCTCGCCTGCGGGCATTCTGCTCGCGATATTTTTGAGCTCCTTAAGGGCCACAACGTGGCCCTCGCACAAAAGACCTTTGCCATGGGCGTTCGCATCGAGCATCCGCAGCGCGACATCGACCGAGTCCAATACGGAGCCTCGGCGGGACATCCTGCCCTCGGAGCAGCCCCTTACAAGCTCGTCGCCCATCTTCCCAACGGCCGCAGCGTGTTCTCGTTTTGCATGTGCCCCGGCGGGCAGGTTGTCGCCGCCTCTTCCGAGCAGGGCCGCCTGTGCGTCAACGGCGCCAGTCTCAATGCCCGCGACGGACGCAATGCAAATGCCGCCCTACTCGTTAACGTCACGCCTGAGGACCTTCCTAACGATGACCCGCTCGCCGGCGTCGAGCTCCAGCGTGCCTGCGAGGCGGCCGCCTATCGCCTGGGCGGTTCCAACTGGAACGCACCGGCACAACTCGTCGGAGATTTCCTCGCAGGACGCGCCAGCAAGGCGCCCGGAAAGGTAAAGCCCACCTATCCGCTCGGTGTGACCTGGACGGCAATTGACGAAGCCCTGCCGCAGCATATCGTCGAGTCGCTCCGCCTGGGACTTCCCCTACTCGGAAAAAAGCTACGCGGCTACGACCGCCCCGATGCCATTCTTACCGGCGTGGAGACTCGTTCGAGCTCACCGGTCACTGTCACCCGAGACCGAACGTGCCATGCCGTGTCGACCCCGGGCCTCTACCCTTGTGGTGAGGGAGCTGGATATGCCGGCGGCATCATGAGCGCAGCCACCGACGGCATCCGTTGTGCCGAAGCCCTGATCGCAGACCTCTAACGCACGAATTCCAGCGCGCAAAAGACATAGGCCCCGAGCTCCACAGGGAACTCGGGACCTGTTTGCTATTTCTTAAACCGTGCACCCTGGCGTTTTCTGCCCGATGCGAACGTGGAACCCTTGCGGGCCTGCGAACGTAAGCGCTCGATCGTCTCGTCCTCAGACGCACCCTCGAGCATCGCCCGAATCTGAACGACGGCATCGCGCAGGCGCGCCGCCTCCTCAAAGTCCATGGCGGCAGAAGCGTTACGCATATCCTCTTCCATGGTTTCGACGATCCGCACAAGCTCGTCATGCGGCAGTTCTTCCAACTGTTCCGCAAGTGTCTGCTCGGGCGCCACCGTTTCCGGCACACCGCCCTCGCTCGGCTCATCGGGCGTATAGAATGCGCCATGGCCAAGAGAGTCGCCCTTCGAGCGTCCCTTGGAGCCCACAGTTTTTTCGGCCTCGGCAATAAAACTTGAGATGTCGTTGATGGCCTTGCGCACTGTCTTGGGCACAATGCCATGTTCTTCGTTATATGCCATCTGAATCTCGCGACGGCGCTGCGTCTCCTCGATGGCCTCTTTCATCGAATCGGTCACAACGTCTGCATACATGATGACTTCGCCATCGGCGTTACGGGCCGCACGGCCAATCGTCTGAATCAGCGAACGGCGGTTGCGCAAGAAGCCTTCCTTATCGGCATCGAGAATTGCCACCAGTGAGACCTCGGGAAGATCCAAGCCCTCGCGAAGCAGGTTGATGCCAACGAGAACATCGATCTTGCCCTCGCGCAGCGTTCGCAAGATCTCGACACGGTCCATTGTCGCCGTATCAGAGTGCATGTAATTGACCTTAATGCCCGCGTCGAGCAGATGGTCGGTCAGGTCCTCGGCCATGCGCTTGGTCAACGTGGTCACCAGCACGCGCTCCTTGCGGGCAACGCGCTCGCGAATCTCGTCCTCAAGATCGTCAATCTGGCCTCGGACCGGACGAACGTCGATCTTGGGATCGAGCAGACCGGTCGGACGAATAATCTGCTCAACGTCGTTCTGGCTAACCCGCAGCTCATAGTCGCCCGGCGTGGCCGAAACATAGATAAACTGGGGGATCCTTGCCTCAAACTCATCGAAACGAAGCGGGCGGTTATCGAGCGCCGAGGGCAGGCGAAAACCGTGTTCCACCAGCGTCACCTTACGCGAGCGGTCACCTTCGTGCATGCCGCGAATCTGCGGCACTGTCACATGGCTCTCATCGATGATGCAGAGCATATCCTTGGGAAAGTAATCGATCAGGGTAAACGGCGGCTCGCCCGGCTTGCGACCGTCCAGATGACGCGAGTAGTTCTCGATGCCGTTGCAAAAGCCCATCGTCTCGAGCATCTCAAGATCATAATCGGTGCGCTGCTGCAGACGCTGCGCCTCGAGCAACTTGTCGGTCGCCTTGAGCTCCGCCACGCGCTTCTCGCACTCTTCGCTGATCGATTTCAGAGCCGCCTTGACCTTCGGCTTCTCGGTCACGTAGTGCGATGCCGGCCATACGGGGATGGCCTCGTACTCACGCAGCATCTCACCGGTGACCTCATCGATCTCGGCAATCAGCTCGACCTCGTCGCCAAAGAACTCAAACCGCAACGGATGCTCGGCATAAGGCGGATACACGTCGACAACATCGCCGCGCACGCGGAACGTGCCGCGTGCCAGGTCATAGTCATTGCGATCATATTGAATGTCGATAAGTGCATGGATAAAGTCATCGCGCTCGAGCGGCACCTTCTTGTCGACGTTCGGGGCTAGGCCCGCATAGTCCTCAGGAGAGCCAATGCCATAGATACACGAGACCGATGCGACGACGATCACATCTCGTCGAGAGAGCAGTGATGCGGTCGCCTGATGGCGCAGCATCTCGACCTCTTCGTTAATCGATGAGTCTTTCTCGATATATGTATCACTTTGCGGCACATACGCCTCGGGCTGATAGTAGTCGTAGTACGAGACGAAGTAGACCACAGCGTTATTGGGAAAGAACTCTTTGAGCTCGCTCGCAAGCTGAGCGGCGAGCGTTTTATTGGGAGCCATGACCAGCGTCGGCTTCCCCAGGGCCTCAATAGTCTTAGCCATCGTGAAGGTCTTGCCCGAACCAGTCACGCCCAGCAAAACCTGATAGCGATCTCCGTCCCTCACACCCTGCACAAGCGACTCAATGGCCTTAGGCTGAGAACCTGCAGGCTCATAGGGAGAAACGACTTCAAACGGCACCTCAGCGCCCTCAACGCCAAAGCGCTTAAGTTCACCACCAACGCGTTCTACTTCAAATTCCGCCATGGATACTCCTAACTCATACATCTGCAGTATACGCAGGAGGTGGGCTTAGTCCTATACGAACCGATCGGGATAGAGCGTCTTATAGCGAACCCAGGCATTATTGACGCGAATCAGATAAGCCTGCGTCTCGGGGAAGGTAATCGCATTGTGAAGCGAGGTGCTCTGCTGCGCCCAACCATCCACATTGCCCATGCCGGCGTTATATGCGGCAATAGCGCTATCCGTCGACCCGTTGAAATACGTTAAGAGATACGAGAGGTACGCGCAGCCAAACTCGATATTCGTAGCAGGATCGTTAAGGTTGTCGGCCGAATACCCCCCACCGTCGACAAGACCCTTGGCGATCATATCCTGGGCAGACTCGGGCATCAGCTGCATCAATCCCTGAGCACCCTGATTCGACTCAGCCTCGGGATCCCAATTCGATTCCGACTTAATGACAGCGCACACCAGATACGGATCCAGATTATGCGAAATGCTCGATTGCTTTACATACGCCTCGTAGTCAATGGGATACAGCGGCTTAAAGAAAGCCGCAGGAGCACACGAGTAAACGAATGAGATAAGGCCGAAGGCAAAAACGGCAGCCAGCGGTATAAGGCGATACCACGCAAAGAAACGTGTCTTAGGCATCGGCATCCTCCTTATTCGCAGTGTCTATAAACCCATGGCATGCAAGCCATGAGTCAAGCTGCTCAAAGAGCGAATTATCGCCTGCGGCATTATCAATCACCGTTGTAGCGAGATTGCACAGCGCAGACTCATCGGGCTGGCAAGCAGAACGGGCATCGAAATCAGATGGCTCCATGCCACGCTGAATAGCACGCTCGCGACGAACTGACAAAGGGGCGCTGATGACCAGAATTTCATCAGCCAAGCCAAATGCATCCTCAAAACCAGTCGGAGCAGAAACCTCGACAACCGCAAAGGGATAACGGGGAGATGAAACCGTACAACAAACCGGATCGAGAATCCTCAGTGACAGCTGCTCAATGAGAACGGGGTGCACAAGGTCATTGAGCCGTGCGACCGAATCAGGAGAAGCGAAAGCTCGAGAAGCGAGGATGCTGCGGCGAATGCCGCCCTCCTCATCCAAAATATCCCAGCCAAATTCTTCCGCGAGGGCATTGACGATATCGGAGCCTGGCACATACAGCGATTTGGCAAGCTCGTCCAGATCGATAAGCATGGCGCCATGAGATTCGAGATAGCGGCAGGCAGTCGACTTACCCGAAGCAATATTGCCCAAGACAAAAACGGTAAACATCAAGTCCTCCCTAACGCCAATGGGAGTTATTATCGCGCAAATACAAAAGAAGGACTCAAAATACAGCCAAACAGTAAGACAAGCTAAAAGAAGGCGAGTTCTTGTATTACAGCTCTTTATAAAACGCAAAAAAGGGGGAGGCCGCGAGGCCTCCCCCTTCTTCAAGTCATCAGA
>NZ_QRXX01000007.1:136580-166276 GCF_003462695.1 Collinsella sp. AF16-8 | reverse complement strand
CCGTGTTCCGCTATGCGGTTGTCAATTTGCGAAAGAAATTATGCGTCACCGAAGAAGACGTGACTGGCGCATCCTTCAATCTATGCAACAAATGAAATCAAGCCGGCACCGCGCAAGCGCAAAACAAGACCGCTGGCACTGAAGCGCACGGCAAGTGGAGCATCGGTGCTACTTCTGTACGGGATACCCAAATCGGCTCTCAAGCTCCTCCAGATTTCTCAAGAACAAACGCCTTCTCATTGATCCAGTTTTCGTTTCAACGTTCGTTTCTTCCAGTGCAGTCTTTATCTCAAGTATCCATTCAACTAAATCCGCCGATGGCACCCCACCCGGAATCCAAACGTTATGAAGATGCACAAAGAACTTGCGAAGCGCCTCTTGATTCGCCGCATCTTCTCTACAAAATGACTCGACAATGACTCTCGGACTAGCATTAACCAACACTTTGACATCGCGTTCTGCAGCATCGTTGAGAAGTCGAGCAATCTCCCTGCCCGTCAGTCCCTCCGCTCCCTCAGATATCATCAACTGACTCGACATCTTTTTATTCAGCTCTGTCCGAGCATAACGCTCAAGTTCTTCGGCGAGCGCCCGTCTTTTCCGCCTTTCGTCTGCACTAAATACTGGTCCAGAGAGGAGCTCAGAAGCTTTGTCTAGATCGGCATCGATCACTTTCTTGCAATATTTGATAAAGTCATTTTGCGAAAATGGACATTCCCATTTGAGGTCAGATAGCAGGTAATAAACCTCGAGCACGTCGTGCAAACAATCGACTGAATAATGTGCTCTAGTAACTAAATCATAGTAACGCTGCGCGAGGCCATCTACATTATCGTCATCAAGATCGTAAGCGCACCGCATACTTTTAGCGATCTCCCTAACTTCGAGGGTATCGCGGTTGCTCGGGTACCGTTTCCAAATGTATGTTTTAAACCCTTGTTCGAGATCTTCAATATCTACATCGCCTGAAGGGTCGAATGCCTTACCTATCACGGAGAAATCAGAGTATTGCTCGTAAAGAGACACTCTGCGATCGTATTCCAGCGCCTCCGGACTGAGCCATTCCTCTGGCTTTCCGTTTTGTGGCATGGAAGGTGCGTTCCCCATGGAGGTCAACAAAGCAAAATGGACTGCGTCCCGTAGAGCGTAAAACCGGTTTTGAAGTGCAATTCCTGTATTTTGAAGCACCTCAAGGCTGCAAATTCTTCTGATTAGCTCATGAGCACGAATCATTGCCCGAGCATTTACGCATCCGCTGGCCTCTACCCCCGCAAGTATGGCGCTATGCATATCAAGGTCTTCCGATGGGCGACAATCTCCCATGAGAATTTCTTTGGCCAATGCAGACGGGCACGGCTTGAAAGGATAGACTTTCCAAATTAGCTTTTCGCGTACGTCCCTATCGAACTCTCGCATCGATTGCACATCACTTCCTTCCCAGGCATTTGAAACCAGCATGACCTTCAATCCAAGTCTTTCGACAAGATCGTTCATCGTTCCGAATAGCGCCAAATCGTCGCTATGTTTAGAACGCCTCTCCACATCATCGAATACAAGAAAGTGCTTCTTTTTGAGCATTAGGCAGGCAACGGATTGTATCCCGACGGCGAGATTCACCGATAATCCCGTTCTTTTAATTAAAGCCCTCGAAATACCGTTGAGGGCGCCCCCTATAGTTTTGGCAGCAGCTTGCGCCTTCATACCTTTATCGCTAAGGTGTACAAGCGCCATCACAATACGTTCGTATAGATCATCAGCAGTGGCAATTCCGAACATGGAAACGCGGACAAGGTTGTATTCGCCCTTTTCGAGATACTCGTTGAGTTTCCCTTCGATGAATCGGGTCTTTCCCGATCCCCAATCTCCCTCAAGTGCAATTGCATATTGATTGTCCTTATCCCTGAGATAGGAATCAATATGATCGATGAGCTGATCAGCAGGCTCTTTTGACCGGCATGTCTCCATTATTTCCTCCTGCATAAACTTATAGCGAAAGATTTCCTTCGCTGCGCTAGATCAAACCGCAACCGAGGTCGCCCCGTTCACAACAATGATGGCATAAGCTCGATCGAATGAGTATTTGAGCGCCCCCCAATATTCGCGGTACGGAAACGTGCAAATACTCACTCGATGCTAGATCTGCGCTAGCGGCCGAGGCCATCGGAGAAGATCCGTTTGTCGCGGGCACGATGACTTCGCGTCGGTGATGCCGCCCCTTGTGATTTCAAGCTAGTTCGCCGTGGCGGCGTTCCTACGGGGGAAGCGTTGCGGCTCCTCTTTTCTGAATCTGGCAAACCACCTGTAAAGGCGCGACTCTCTCAAGTGGTTGAGCTTACTCAGTCTTCCGCGCTCATGTTGGACGAGAGGCACCGCTCGATGCGGTCGGCCCATTTGTTCCTGCGATTGGCGTTTGCTTGCATCACCGCAACCTCTTTGAATTGGCGTTGCAGCATGTTTGCCTTAAGAAAAACAAGCTGTTGAGACGCACCCATTTATACGCTTACGAAACGGCAACCATCGATCATCCCTTATTATTCGGAGTTAGAAGTATCGCCCCACGACGCTAAGCCGGTGACCATCCAGTGACTTTTGACAACAAAATAGACATCGCCAATCTGATTGTCCAAGCATTCATCGGATTCTTTACCTTGGGGACCTTGATTGCCGCATTGCGGAAAAGCAGCCAGAACAAAAGGAACAGGGAGGACGACATCAAGCGGTATCAGCCATCCCGCATATCGGCATGGTACGAAGGGGGTCGAAACCGAACCGATCAGCCCAAGGACAATCGATTCGTCTGGCAGTTAGTCGTGCTTCGAAACGAAAGCGAGTCCCCCGTCTACGACGTAATCGTCACCTGTGTCGGGATTAGCGGAGCCGGCCCCTCTTTCAAAGGAGAGGACAACCGTCCCGCTTTTCCCGACCGCGTCTGCGTCGGCACGCTTCCTCCTGGAGCATGGTACACATGGCTCCCGACGGAAGGGCACGGAATGGGAGTACGCACGGCACCCGAAACGGCTTTCACCGACGCAAACGGAACTTCGTGGGTTCGGCGAGGCAACGGAAGTCTCGAGGAGATCCCTATGGAGCCGACCTCGTTCTACAGGCTGCCCCTCCCCTTGACCTGGTACGGATGCAAGAAGCTGACCGAGTAGCCCCTTGGCATCGTCGCTTTAAGCATTGGGTTTTCCGGACTGAGACGCGAACTTTCCCGGCCGTTCCGGATAACGGGAAAGTCAGAATCATTCGGGTTTGCGGGGCGGGAACGCGAGAGCGACTCCGCCCTTATTTTTCGATACACCCATAAATTGAAGCGAGATCGGCATCATCATCTCGAAGCACTTACTCACAGATCCATATGGTAAAGGTAGCAATTCACTACCTTTTATGCATAAATTACAGGTATCTTAATTAAGCTGTTAAAAAATAATCAACAGCTGTTCTGATTAACCGGCTAATACAACCATGATTCCAACCACTGGTTTTACAAACGATAAAGACCAGCTTCCAACCACTTATTTACCATTCTCGACAAGATAATCGAAGTCAATCAGCTGAAGCTGCTCTACGAACTTCTCCAAATACGAGACAACTTCCTCGTCATTCACGAATAGCGGCCTGTCCTGCGTCAGTCTGCCTGATTTGTCCTGCGGATAGCGGAGACTGATGCCGTTGTCATCGATTTCGGCAATGGCTTTTACAAAAGCACCCATGTTCTTGATGGTTGTATTGTCTTCACGGCACTTTTGCCCCGGAAACCTCGAGAGCAAGGAGTTCCACAGGTTTGTAAGGCTGTGGTCTTTCTTAGGCTTAGCCCCACATCTTTTTATCGCCCTCTTGATTGAAAGCTCAATACAGTGCCTTGTGAGGAACATCACCGGAATCGCGTAGGAATGTTCCAGCATCACATACATGCCCGGCCTGTCGGTCGCTCTCCTCCCGGCGGCCGCAAGCTCCTTGGCGGCATTGAGGAAGGATCTAATGAACTCATCGTCGAACCTGTCGGCTTTAAGCTCGTCTTTCACCAGGGCAGACGAGTCCAACAGCATGAAATTCCTCAAAGTGGGGTCATTGAAGCCATGCATCTGAGGCTTCATGACCTGTTGATCCTTGTATTTAGGGAACACATGGTCATTGAACACGCTATCCATCAGAGAATCCCTCCTGTCTTCGCGTCTATCCTCGCCCCCGACTTCGAGTCGATGAACTCGTCCACAGCCTCGCCATAATAGACCAATAGATAGTACATCTGAGCTGATGCGGTGCCCACAGCGATGCCAGAAACTCAGACGCCCATGAATGGCGGGGAAACGTTACGAGATGGATAACGCTCCAGAGCGCATAAGGTCCGGCTACTTTGCTCGACCGGCGACGAAGCCCCATTACAGTCAGAAACGAGCTATTCGATACCCCGTTGATGCATTTCCCGGTGTCGCATACGATGCAAGCAAGCCCGTCTGGGCCGCCGATCGGGCGCCCGCGTACGGCCGTCTTTCCCTGCCCCGAAGAGGTCCCGGGGGGTATTGCCGACGCAGGCGTCGCCGTTTCAGACGACTGATAGGAAACTGCCGGACCTCAGGGAAGATGGCCACGGCCAGGTAATGTGGGTGTCGCGGGAAACGGCTTCCGATCGACCGACGATTGGAGGATACCATGGCCAACAACGCAGCGCCCGCGAGGAGGGCCGTCCTCTAGCTCGATGTCGGGAAGTCCTTCCACTGGGCCTGCATGCTCACTCGGGACGGGCAGGTCGCCGTCAACCGCCCCGTCGCGAACTCCTAGCATGAGCTCGACAGGCTGTTCTCGCTTGGTGACCACCACCGCACTTACCGGCACAGAGCTATACGCCAGGCACAAGAAAAGCCGCCGTTAAAGAACGGCGGCTTTGATTCTCGCATATTTATTAAGAGCGACTAGAGCGTCTTGAGGTACTCCCCCAGCTCTTCCTCCCAGTCGGGCATGTCGAAGCCTGCGGACTCCAGCTTGGACAGGTCGAGCGCGGAGTGGACCGGGCGCGGTGCGATGGGGCCGGCGGCGCTGGCGTAGTAGTCGGCCGTGGAGACCGGGACCACCTTGCCGCCGTTGCCGTTGGCGGCCTCGAAGACCTCACGCGCGATTTCGGCCCAGGAGGCGACGCGGCCGCTGCCGGTGCAGCCGTAGGTGCCGTAGGGGGCCTTGTTCTCCAGCACGTGGAAGATGGCCGCGGCCATGTCGCGCGTGAAGGTCAGGCGTCCCAGCTGGTCGTCAACGACGGTGATCTGGGTGAGCTTATCCCCCGGGTCGGCGACGCGGTCGGACAGCGCCTTCATGGTCTTGACGAAGTTGTGCCCCTCGCCGATGACCCAGCTCGAGCGCATGATGTAGTGGCGCGGGCAGCCGGCCACGGCGATGTCGCCTGCCGCCTTGGTCTGGCCGTAGACGGACAGTGGGCTGAGGGGCTCGTCCTCGTCATGGACCTCGGCGGTGCCGTCAAAGACGTAGTCGGAGGAGACGTGCACGAGCGTGATGCCGTGCTCGGCGCAGGTGCGGGCGAGGAGCGCCGGGCCGGTCGCGTTGGCCTTCCAGGCGATGACACGGCCCTCGGGGGTCTCCGCTTTATCCACGGCCGTGTAGGCACCGCAGTTGATCACGGTACCGTAGAGCGACCAGTCGTACTGTACGTAGGCGTCCGGGTCGGACATGTCGAAGGTGTCGATGTCGCAGAAGTCGAAGTCCTTCGCGACGCCGCGCTCCTCGGCGAGCGCGCGGACCGCACGGCCCAGCTGGCCGTTGCAGCCGGTGACGAGCGTGCGCTTCGGCGCCATGGGGACGACGTCCTTGAGGTACGGGTGGTTCAGGTCGGCCTCGGATACGGTGGCCAGATTCAGCGGGATCGGCCACTGGATGTCGAGCTCGGGGTCGGCGAGGTTCACGAACGTGTAGGTCTTCTTCAGCTCGAGGGACCAGTGCGCGTCCACCAGGTAGGTGTAGGCGGTGCCGTCCTCCAGGGCCTGGAAGGAGTTGCCCACGCCGCGCGGCACGTAGATGGCCTTCGAGGGGTCGAGCACGGTCGTGTAGACCTTGCCGTAGGTGGCGCTGCCCTCGCGCAGGTCCACCCAGGCGCCGAAGACCGAGCCGTGGGCCACGGAGATGAACTTGTCCCAGGGCTCGGCGTGGATGCCGCGGGTGACACCGCGGCTGTCGTTGTAGGAGACGTTGTTCTGGACGACGCGGAGGTCCGGGATGCCCAGGGCGCACATCTTGGCGCGCTGCCAGTTCTCCTTGAACCAGCCGCGCGAGTCGCCGTGGACGGCGAGGTCGACGACCTTGAGGCCCCCGATACCGGTCTCGGTGACGGCGAGGTCCTTCTCGAATGCGATGTCTGCCATGTCTCTCCCCTCCTTACTGCCCCTGTGCGCGGTAGCGGGCCTCGGTGGCCTCCTTGGCCGGGCGCCACCAGGACTCGTTGGCGACGTACCAGTCGATCGTCTGCTTGAGTCCCTCGGCGAAGTCGGTGTGGGCCGGCCTCCAGCCCAGCTCGCGCTGGAGCTTGGTGGAGTCGATGGCGTAGCGGCGGTCGTGGCCGGGGCGGTCGGCGACCCAGTCGAAGTCCTCGGGGTCGCGGCCCATGGCCTCGAGGATCATGCGCAGGACGGTGATGTTGTTCTTCTCGCCGTCGGCGCCGATGAGGTAGGTCTCCCCCATGCGGCCCTTGGTCAGGATGTCCCAGACGGCGCTGGAGTGGTCCTCGGTGTGGATCCAGTCGCGGACGTTCTCGCCCTTCCCGTAGAGCTTGGGGCGCACGCCGTCGATGATGTTGGTGATCTGCCTGGGGATGAACTTCTCCACGTGCTGGTAGGGGCCGTAGTTGTTGGAGCAGTTGGAGATCGTTGTCCGTAGGCCGTAGGTGCGGGTCCAGGCGCGCACGAGCATGTCGGAGCTGGCCTTGGTCGAGCTGTACGGGGAGCTCGGCTTGTAGGGCGTCTCCTCGGTGAACTTGGCGGGATCGTCGAGCGCCAGGTCGCCGTAGACCTCGTCGGTGGAGACGTGGTGGTAGCGGATGCCGTACTTCCTCACGGCCTCCAGCAGGCGGAAGGTGCCCTCGACGTTGGTGCGCAGGAACGGCTCCGGGTCGGCGATGGGGTTGTCGTTGTGGCTCTCGGCGGCGTAGTGGACGATCGCGTCGTGGCCGGGGACCAGCCTGTCCAGCAGCTCCGCGTCGCAGATGTCGCCCACGACGAGCTCCACGCGGTCGGAGGGCAGACCGGCGATGTTCTCGGGGTTGCCGGCGTAGGTCAGCTTGTCAAGGACGGTCACGTGGACGTCCGGGTGGTTGTCGACCACGTAATGGACGAAGTTGCTGCCGATGAAGCCGCAGCCGCCCGTGACGATGATGTTCTCGGGGGAGAAGGTCTCCTCTGCCATGTTCGTATCTCCTCAGTTCCTAGTACTCGCGCGGGCTGTTGACGATCTCGCCGGCGGCGACCTTCTTCAGGTGCCGCCCGTAGACCGACTTGCCGTAGGCCTCGGCGGCCTCCTCGAGCTCGGCGGTCGTGATCCAGCCGTTCTCCCAGGCGATCTCCTCGGGCACGGACACGGGCAGGTCCTGGGAGTGCTCCACGGCGCGGACGAACTCCGCAGCCTCGTGCAGGCTCTCCATGGTGCCGGTGTCCAGCCACGCGTAGCCGCGGCCCAGGGTGACGACCGACAGCGTCCCCTCCTCCAGGTACATCCGGTTGAGGTCGGTGATCTCCAGCTCGCCGCGGGCCGACGGCTCGACCCCATGGGCCTTGGCGGCGACGTCGCCCGGGTAGAAGTAGAGTCCGGTGACGGCGTAGGAGCTCTTGGGCTCGGCGGGCTTCTCCTCGATGGAGACGGCCCTCCCCTGCGCATCGAACTCCACGACGCCGAAGCGCTCGGGGTCGTCCACGTGGTAGCCGAAGACCGTGGCGCGGCCCGACTCGGCGTTCTGGACGGCGCGCGTCAGGTGGCGCGACAGGCCGTTGCCGTAGAAGATGTTGTCGCCGAGCACCAGGGCGCACGGCTCGCCGTCGATGAAGTCCTCGCCGATGGTGAAGGCCTGCGCCAGGCCGTCAGGGGTCGGCTGCTCGGCGTAGGACAGGCTCACGCCGTAGCGCGAGCCGTCCCCGAGCAGGCGCTCGAAGTTGGGGAGGTCGGTAGGCGTGGAGATGACCAGGATGTCCCGGATGCCCGCCAGCATGAGGGTGGACAGCGGGTAGTAGATCATGGGCTTGTCGTAGACCGGCAGCAGCTGCTTGGAGGTCACGAGCGTGAGCGGGTACAGGCGCGTGCCGGACCCGCCGGCGAGGATGATGCCTTTCATATTGCTATTGCCTTCCGAGGAAAAGGCCTTCGTAGCTGTCGGTGATGAACCGCCACGAATACCGGTCGCGGATAACGGAGGTCGATGCCGTATCGAGCTCCTCGATCGAGTTTGAGTCCATCATGTCCGCACGGTTAATAAGTTCAGCCAGGTCTCCGGATCCCTTACTCCAATACAGAGCCGAGTCCTCGGCGACCTCGCGGTTGAAGCCGACGTCGAGAAGGAGGTTAAGGCGTGTGGACGCCAGCGCCTCCAGGAGGCTCGGGTTGGTGCCCCCCACCTCATGGCCGTGGAAGTAGCCGTATGCTTTCTCGCGAATCTTCTTCAGGAGCTCCTGGTCGTAGACGGTCCCGACGAACTTGATGCGTGGGTCGGACTTGAAGTGCGTCTTCCGCTCGAGCTCCGCGAGGAAGGAGTCGTCCACTCCAGTCACGAGCGCGAAATCCCGCTTGGAGTCGGAAGCCATGAACTCCCGAATCATGGTCTCGTAGTTGTTCTCAGGCACGAAGCGTCCCACAACCAGGTAGTAGCCGTAGGGCTCGAGGCCCTTCTCGGAGAGCCATCCGGTGAACTTGGGGTCGTCGTCAGCGAGCGCGGAGTGCCTGATGTCGGCCCCGTAGGCGATGAAAGTCGTCTCGGGGTCCAGGTCGGCATACTCCCCTCGAATGTACTTCTCGATGTTCTTGGAGTCGCACACCATCAGGTCGGCGTGCTTGACCATCCCGCGCTCCGAGACCTTCCAGTACTTGCGGACGGGCGCGCTCCACTTGGCGCGCTTCCATTCGTGTCCGTCGGGGTTCACGAGGACCTTGCCGCCAAGGGCGTGGATCCTGTTCACGTACCTGCCGAAGAACGGCCCGATGCGACAGGCCAGCACGTAGACGATGGGGTGCTGGACTCGGTTCTCCTCAATGTAGGCGATGCACCACTTGAGGGCGTCGATGTCGTAGAAGATCGCCCTCGCGGCACCGACGGGCCTGCGCAGCACGTTGAAGCAGTGCGCCCCGTTGTGCTCGAACTCGCCGACCTGCTCGGCGGAATCCACAGCGCACGCCACGTGATACTTGAGGTCAGGCGAAACCTGATTCTCGGTCAGCTTCTCCACGAACGTCTCGTAGCCGCCGTAGTTTGCCGGAATCCCCTTGGATCCGATGATGAAAACATGCTGCATTAGTACGCATCGCTCCCGTTGAAGACCTCCAGAACCGTGAGGAAGACGATCTTGAGGTCAGTGACAATTCCGCGCCTGGCTATGTACTCGAGATCACGGCGGACCATGCCGTCGAAACCAGTTGAGTTACGATCGGTAACCTGCCACCAGCCGGTGATGCCGGGCTTCACGGCCAAACGTTGCAGGTCGTACTCGGTGTACTCCGCGACCTCATTCGGCAGCGGCGGTCTGGGGCCAACCACGGACATCTGACCCAGAAACACATTCAGGAACTGCGGGAACTCGTCGATGGAGTGCTTGCGGATGAACTTCCCGATCTTGGTGACGCGGGGGTCCTCCTTCATTTTGAACATGGCGCCGGCGATCTCGTTTTGCTCCTTGAGCTCGGCGAGGCGCTCGTCGGCGTCCTTGTACATGGAGCGGAACTTCCACATGCGGAAGGTTGACAGGCTGCCGTCGGGGCAGGTCTGACCAACGCGGATCTGGCTGTAGAAGGGGTTGCCCTCACTCTCTAGGCGGATGGCCGCGGCAAGCACAAGGCTGGGTACGGCTATGACGGCCAGCACGCAGCCGCTGAACACGATGTCAAAGGCGCGCTTAACGGCGCGGTAGGCCAGGCGCGAACGATCCCAGTCCACGATGGATTGCATGGCCTTGTAACGGCCGACGCCCTCGCGCCGGTCCATGGCCTGAGCAATCAGTGCCGCCCCTGCGGGCGCATCCGTTGTATATTGAGTTTTATCCGACACGTTCTCTTCCAACACTTCGTCCCCGGGTCGGGGATCCTCCCTGTTCTGAATAGCGACCGTCTGCAGCTAAGCGATCGCCTTTTTAAGGTTTCGCGTTACACGCTGCTCGGCCGAAAGCACGGCAAGACCAACGCGCGTAGTCACGCGTCGACCGCACAGGTCGAGCTCCAAATAAGCAGTGTTTTTGCGTCTGTTAATGGTTTTGATAAGGCCTTCGTGGCCCAGCAGTGGACCTGCCGTCACTACGACCTGATCACCGTTTTTTAGGGCCTCGCTCATGGGCACAACGCGGTCTCCCCTATGCGTAAAGCTGCCAATAAGCTGGACCTCTTCTTTTGCCAGCGGCACAAACTGACCGTCCTGGGATAGCACCCGGGCAAAGTCGTCCATGCGAAGCAGATACTGTTGCACGGTACGGGGATCTGCCGTGTCGCAGATAAGATAACCGGGGAACAGCGGCTTGGTCGTATTGACCCATTCGCCGTGTACCTTGATCTCGGTTTGAAATTGGGGATAAAAGAGCTCCTGCATGGCGCTTGCCGGCACCATATGCTCGATGCGCTCGCGCATTACGTCTTCGCGACCGTTAATGACCTGGATCACATACCACACGAGTACCACCCCCTTGCTGTCTTACGTGTGGCTCACGGGGTTTGGGTATGGCTACGCCAGAGCGCTTGTGCGCAAAGGCGCCCCATATTCAAACCCTGAGCCCAATCAGACAAGCACGTGGCTCTGCCCCACCGTGAACGGTATGTATACAAGCAGCGCTGAGGTCACAGGCACGTATCGCAAGAATGCCAGCAACCTCAGCTGACTGCGTGCGAACCAGTCAAGAGAGTTCAAAAGTGATCCGCACGCAAACAGCTGAATACTGCTGCGGTTTGTCATGAGAATATATTGCACAGCCTATGGCGAGCTTATAAATAGCCACAAAAGCAAGTGCAAAATCGCACATGACAATCGATATTGGAGCTCGTGGTGTTTCTGGCACCGCCGTTACGGCCGGATGCTGATCAACCCTGCGCTTTATGACTTGCTGGAGCCGTGAGCACAGTTGAACTCATGTAACGTTAGGTATCCTAGCACAAGCTGTTAGTGAAACTGATTTGGGCTGCGATGGACAACATATCGTTCATTTGACGTGATTAAGGGGGTTGTTTTGGGATGTTGTTCACGTTGGCGCAGGTTATTGGGGTGCTGGCAATAATTGGGAGCGTTCCTGAAGCCCAAATGGAGCAGCGAGCTGCACCGGTAATTGCGATTGGATAACAAACTATGTACAGACATGGGAAATAAATTGTGCAACTTTTTGTTGGTGTGGGTATCGGTTTGTGTGCCGAGGTGTTTTGCCACGAAAAAAAGGCCTTCGGAATTCCGAAGGCCTTTGCATTCGCGATGGTGGAGACGAGGGGGATCGAACCCCTGACCTCTTGACTGCCAGTCAAGCGCTCTCCCAGCTGAGCTACGCCCCCGTGACGAGGAGATACTATAGGGGAAGTTGGCACGGCGTGCAAGGACTTTTTGGGTCAGATTCTAAATGCCTATTGATATAGGTAAGCGATGGCGGTGCCGGTGTGGACTTGGATCGTGGCTGTTGACCTGACGACGTTGCTGATGCCGGTGTCGGCCAACAAGCCCAGCGGGGCGTGATTTAGTTCCCATTCTAGGCCGTGTTCGCTTACCTCGGTGTTAGGGGCAATGGCGATGATGGAGAACGTCTTGCCTTCGGCGCCTTTGATGGTCCAAGATTCACCTTCGTGCAGAATGCGGGCCGTGGTCGCGTCCTCGGCAATCCAGACGGGGGCGTCTTTGAAGTTGGCTAGTAAGCCTAGGACGCTTAGGGCCATGTCGGGGCGGCCGCCGGTGGCGCAGGTCGCAACCACTTCGGCACCCGGCCAGCGACGGCGGACGGAATCGAGCGCCAACGCCAGATCGGTATAGTCCTTGTACGGGTCATGGCGCTCAACTTCAAAGTCGGTGGCGGCATCGACCAGCGCGCGACCTGCATCGCTCACCGTGTCGGCATCCCCCACATATACGTCGCAGCTCATGCCGGCGCCCAGCAGCGCGTCGAGCCCGCGGTCCACGGCGATGACGTGATCGCACTCCCCTGCTAAGCGGCGCAACAGACCCGCGCTTGCCACCACGGGCGAACCACAGACCACTAATACCTTACAAGCCACAGCTCTCGCCTATCCCTCAAACGCAAGCAGGCGGGCCAGATCCAGCTCCTCGTAGCTGTCGATAAAGATATCGCAGTTGGCGCGCACATCGTCGCGCTCCATGCGGCCGTGCGGGTCATAGATGCCCACACGCTTAAACCCGGCGGCCCCAGAGCTCTTTAGGCCAAAGACGGCGTCCTCAAACACCCATGCGCGCTCAAACTGGTGCCCATGACGCTCTTCCAGACGGCGCAGCGCCAGCTCGTACACATCGGGGAATTGCTTGGAACGCCCCGCCTCACCCGTGGTGGTCACAAACTCCATGTAAGCGTCGAGCCCGGCTCCCGCAAGCGCAGACTTAACCAGCTCGGCCGGCGTGGACGTAGCCACACACATGGAAATGCCCGCCGTCTTCGCCTGCTCCAAAAATGCCAAGAGCCCCTCGCGCGGCGGCACCTTGGAGTAGCCATCGATCAGGATGTCGCTCAGCTCGCGATACAGCTCCTCGCCATTCTCGCCAATGCCCCACGTGTCGTGGTAGGCCTGGCACTCGTCCTCGAGCGACAAATGCTCAAACTGGGCAAAATCATCGACCGTCACGTCAACTCCGTGGCGGTGCAATAACTCGGGCTGGGCATAAGCCCAAACGGGGGTGCTATTAACCAGTGTGCCGTCGCAATCGAAAATAAAAGCAACGTTGGGGGCGGCGGTCTGGGACATAAACGAGCCTTTCGATGTCAAATGGTAAACATCCTGCTAAAAACGTTTTACCAAACGTCAAACTAACAATCTTGAAACCCTAATTGATAAAACTGTCAAGAGTTTTACCACGGCAATTCTGCCAGTGGTCTAAACATGGCGCTTGCCGATTAAACGCCGCCCCAAAACCACTTTCCTTCATAAAAGTAACGTACAGGTGTTATCGTAGTTTCTGCCGAAAGTTCCACCGAGCACGCGAGGTGGAACGAATCATAGAACTATCGCCGTCCCTTCGATTCGTGCAGCCTTGGACCTTTCGCATCTAGTCACCAAGGCAACATGCTGCCGCGTCATGATGGGATCAAACGTGAGCGATACAAAGCTAAAGCCAGCAACTAAAAAGCCCGCTACCCGTAAAGCCGCCCCGCACGTACCGGAGCTCACTAAGGACGATGTCTATCTGTTTGGCATCGGCACGTGGGAGCGCAGCTGGGAAAAGATGGGCGCGCACCCCGACACGCAGAACCGTACGCGCGGCTGGCGCTTTTGCGTTTGGGCGCCCGACGTAAAGAGTGTGCATGTCATTGGCGAATTTAACGACTGGGATGAAGAAGCCAACCCGCTGGTGCCCATGCATACGAGCGCTATTTGGGAAGGCTTTATTCCTGGCGCCGAACAGGGCCAGCTCTATAAGTACCTTATCGAGACCAACGAGGGCGAAAAGCTCTACAAGGCCGATCCGTATGCCTTTAAGGCCGAGTGCCCTCCGGGTACCGCGAGCGTACTGTGGACCCTCGACGGCTACAAATGGAATGACGCCGCGTGGCTCAAGCGACGCGCCGGCCACAACCACATGTCGCAGCCCCTTAACATCTACGAGGTGCATATTGGTTCGTGGAAGCGCCACGGCGACGCGCCGCAGGGCGAGCCGGACGAGTTCGGCAACTACCCCGGCCCCATGGATCCCTTCCCCGCACAGCGCGGCGAGTTCTATACCTACGACGACCTGTCGGTGGAGCTCGTGGACTACGTGCGCGACATGGGCTACACGCATATCGAGGTCATGCCGCTCATGGAGCATCCCTTCGACGGCTCCTGGGGCTACCAGACGACCGGCTACTATGCCGCCACGTCGCGTTACGGCAACCCGCAGCAGCTCATGCACTTTATCGATGCGTGCCACGAGGCAGGCATTGGCGTGATCATGGACTGGGTGCCCGGCGGTTTTTGCGCCGACTCCCACGGCCTTGCCACCTTTAACGGCCACATGCTGTTTGAGCACGAGATTCACCCCAACTGGGGCACGCACAAGTTCGATTTTGCCCGTGGCGAGGTCCGCTCCTTCCTGGTCTCCAACGTGCTGTACTGGCTCGAGAACTTCCACGTTGACGGCATTCGCATGGACGGCGTATCCAGCATGCTGTACCTCAACTTTGGCATCGACGATCCCGGCCAAAAGAAGTTCAACAAGTACGGCACCGAGGAGGACCTGGACGCCAGCGCATTTATCCGCCAGGTCAACTGCGCCGTGGAGGCGCACTACCCCGACGTGATGATGATGGCCGAGGAGTCCACCGCGTGGCCGCTCGTGACCTATCCGCCGCAGGACGGCGGCCTGGGCTTCCACTACAAGTGGGACATGGGTTGGATGAACGACACCCTGCACTACATGCAGACCGATTTCCCGTGGCGCCCCGGCAACCACGGGCTGCTCACGTTCTCCATCATGTACGCCTTTACCGAGAACTTTATTTGCCCGCTGAGCCACGATGAGGTCGTGCACGGCAAGTGCTCGCTGATCGGCCGCATGCCGGGCGACTGGTGGCGCCAGTTTGCCGGCCTGCGCACGCTCGCCTTCTACCAGATGACGCACCCCGGCGCCAAGCTCAACTTTATGGGCAACGAGATTGGCCAGTTTATTGAGTGGCGCTACTACGAGTCCATCCAGTGGTTCCTAACCGAGGAGTACGAGACTCACCGTCATCATCAGGCGTTTATCAAGGCGCTCAACCACCTGTACACCGCCGAGCCCGCCCTGTACGAGCGCGGCTACACCGACGACGGCTTTACCTGGATCGATGCGGACAACTCCAAGCAGTCCATCGTGAGCTTTGTGCGCCAGGGCGAGGACATCGACGACGACCTGGTGATCCTGATCAACTTTGACCCGGCGAGCTACGAGAGCTTCCGCGTGGGCGTGCCGCGCGAGGGCGACTGGGAGGTCATCTTTGATTCCGACCGTCCAGAGTTCGGTGGCAGCGGCTATGCCGGCGAGGAACCCTACACCTGCTCGAGCGAGCCCTATCCCTGGAACGGGCAGATGGACTCCATTGAGATTAAGGTGCCCGGCCTGGCAGGCGTAGTGCTTAAGCGCCGCGGCCCCAGCAGCTACAAGCCGCCCGTGGTTGAGGAGCCCAAGAAGGCGACGCGTAAGCGCTCGTCCTCGGTAAAGCCCAAGGCCGCGGCTGCTAAGAAGGCTCCAGCTAAGGCGAAGGCTACCAAGCCCGCTGCCAAGGCTTCGGCCAAGTCCACCACGGCCAAAAAGGCAGCCACCAAAAAGGCCGCTCCCAAGGCTAAGGCAGCTGCCGTTAAGGCTCCTGCTAAGAAAGCGTAACAAAGGCGTTACCACTGTAATTACCCGCCCCGACGAGGCGTAGGATACAAGTCATAACCGTTCCGGGAGAAACATCCCCGGGGGAAAGGAACGTATGAATAAGATCTTCGACAACAAGCAGGAGTTTACCGAGCTCTATCGCGATGCCGTTATGAGCATCAGCGGCAAGAGCGTCGAGGCCGCCAGCGACCTCGACCGCTTTAACGCCCTGGCCAAGCTCGTGGCCGAGAAGGCGCGCACCGTCGCCACCAAGAGCGACGCCCGCGCCACCGCCGAGGGCAAGAAGCGCGTGTACTACTTCTCGATCGAGTTTTTGATCGGCCGACTGCTCGACAACTACTTGCTCAACTTTGGCGTGCGCGACATGGTCGCCGAGGCGCTCGACGACATGGGCTTCGATCTGTCCGTCATCGAGAACCAGGAGCCCGATCCGGCCCTGGGCAACGGTGGCCTGGGTCGTCTGGCCGCGTGCTTCCTGGATTCCATGGCAGCCGAGGGCATTGCCGGCTACGGCAACGGCATGCGCTACCGCTACGGCCTGTTTAAGCAGGAGATCGTCAACGGCAGCCAGGTCGAGGCCACCGACGAGTGGCTCACCCACGGCTATCCCTGGGAGGTCCGTCGTCAGGACAAGGCCGTGACCATCAAGTTTGGTGGCCGCGTTGAGGGCTTTGAGGAGGACGGCCGCACGTTCTATCGCACGGTGGACACGCAGGACATCCTGGCCGTCCCCTACGACATCCCCGTTGTGGGCTATGCCGGAGAGACCGTCAACAAGCTGCGCGTCTGGGCCGCCGAGCCGGTCGAGGAGCACTTCGATCTGGAGGCCTTCAACCGCGGCGACTATGCCCTGGCCGATGCCGAGCGCGCTGAGGCCGAGGCCATCAGCGCCATCCTCTACCCCAACGACGCCGGCGAGCACGGCCGTCTGCTGCGCCTGAAGCAGGAGTACCTGTTTGTCTCGGCTGGCATCTACAGCCTGCTCGACACCTTTGAGAAGGAGCACGGCGCGAACTGGGAGCTGCTGCCGCAGTTTGTGGCCATCCACACCAACGATACCCACCCCGCCATGTGCGGCCCCGAGCTCATGCGCATCCTCATCGACGAGAAGAAGCTCGAGTGGGACGACGCCTGGAACATCGTGACGCAGGTCGTGAGCTATACCAACCACACCATCCTGCCCGAGGCTCTGGAGAAGTGGCCCATCGGCACGTTCTCCAAGCTCCTCCCCCGCGTGTACCAGATTATCGACGAGATCAGCCGTCGTTGGCACGAGTCGTTCGACACCACGCAGGAGGGCTGGCAGGAGCGTCTGCGCCAGACCGCCATTCTGTGGGACGGTGAGATCCGCATGGCCAACCTGTCCGTGATCTGCAGCCACAGCGTCAACGGCGTGGCCAAGATCCACTCCGACATCATCAAGAACATCGTGCTCAAGGACTTCTATGCCCTGACGCCCGAGAAGTTCAACAACAAGACCAACGGCATTTCGCACCGTCGCTTCTTTGCCGAGGCCAACCCCACCTACGCCAAGCTCGTGACCGAGGCCATTGGCGACGGCTGGCTGAAGGACGCCTTTGAGCTGGAGAAACTCAAAGAGTTCCAAAACGACACCGAGTTCCTCAAGGCCGTGGGTGCCTCCAAGCGCGCCAACAAGGAGCGCCTGGCCGCCTACGTTAAGGCCGAGACCGGCCTGGTCATTGACCCCAACACCGTCTTTGATGTTCAGGTAAAGCGCTTCCACGCCTATAAGCGCCAGCTCATGAACATCATGAAGGTGATGGACATCTACAACCGTCGCATCGCCGATCCCAACTTCCGCGTGACGCCGACGACCTTCATCTTTAGCGGCAAGGCTGCCTCGAGCTACACCTTTGCCAAGGAGACCATCCGCCTCATTAACTCCGTGGCCGACGTCATCAACAACGACGCCCGCGTGAACGAGGTCATGAAGGTCTGCTTTATCCCCAACTTCCGCGTGAGCAACGCCCAGCTCATCTACCCCGCCGCCGAGATCTCGGAGCAGATCTCCACGGCCGGCAAGGAGGCCTCGGGCACGTCCAACATGAAGCTCATGATGAACGGCGCCATTACGCTGGGAACCCTCGACGGCGCCAACATCGAGATCGCCGACCTGGCCGGCCGCGAGAACGAGGCCATCTTTGGCCTGACCGCTCCCGAGGTCGAGCAGCTCTGGGCGTCGAACAGCTACTTTGCGTGGGATACGCTCAACAACGATCGCGAGCGTCTGGGCCGCGTGATGGACGAGCTCAAGGACAACACCTTTGCGGGTCTTTCGGGCAACTTCGAGAGCATCTACAACGAGCTCATGAACAACAACGACCCCGACCTGGTCATGGCGGACTTCCGCAGCTACGTGGATGCGTGGGAGGCGCTTACGAACAGCTATGGCGACCAGGAGACCTGGAACCGCAAGGCCCTGCTCAACACCGCCTCGAGCGGCTGGTTCTCGTCCGACCGCACCATTCGCGAGTACCGCGACGAGATCTGGCACGCTTAAAGGCGCGCAAGCTCCCTTTGCCAGCACGGCATTACTTGACGGGCGTGACGTTGCGCCGCGCCCGTCGCTAATGGGTTTTGGAACTTCGATGACAGAAGGAGAAATCGATGAGTAAGAAAGAATGCATCGCGATGCTCCTCGCAGGAGGACAGGGCAGCCGATTGGGGGCACTCACCCAAAAGATCGCCAAGCCGGCGGTTAGCTTTGGTGGCAAGTTCCGCATTATCGACTTTTCGCTCTCCAACTGCTCCAACTCGGGCATCGACACGGTGGGCGTTCTGACGCAGTACCGTCCCTACCTGCTGCATGCCTACGTGGGCTCCGGCGAGGCGTGGGATCTGGACAGCCGTGACGGCGGCGTGTCGATTCTGCCGCCGTACGAGACGCAGACCGGTGGCGCCTGGTATGCGGGCACGGCCGACGCCATCACGCAGAACCTCGACTACATCAAGGCCAACGACCCCGAGTACGTCCTGATTCTTTCCGGCGACCACCTGTATCGCATGGACTACCGCAAGATGCTCAAGACGCACATCGAGAACAACGCCGACCTCACGGTGAGCGTTATGCCCGTGCCGTGGGAGGAGGCCAGCCGCTTTGGCATCCTGACCACCGACCCCGAGGACGGCCGCATCACCAAGTTTACCGAGAAGCCCGAGAAGCCCGATTCGAACCTCGCCTCCATGGGCATCTACATCTTCTCGGCCGACGTACTGATCAAGGCGCTCGAGGAGGACGCCCTGGACCAGCGCTCGAGCCACGACTTTGGCAAGGACATCATCCCCAAGCTGCTCGGCGAGGGCAAGCGTCTGTACAGCTACGAGTTCAACGGCTTTTGGAAGGACGTCGGCACCATCGCCAGCTTCCACGAGACCTCGATGGACCTGCTGGGCAACAACCCCGAGTTCGACCTCTTTGACAAGAGCTTCCCCATCATGTCCAACGTGACCACGCGTCCGCCGCACTACATTGGCCCGGACGGCCGCCTGGACGACTGCCTGGTCTCCAATGGCTGCAAGATTTACGGCACCGCTCGCCACTCGATCCTTTCGACCGATGTCATCATCGAGGAGCGCGCCGTGGTCGAGGACTCCGTGCTGTTGCCGGGTGCGCACGTTAAGAGCGGCGCGCACATCTGCCGCGCAATTTTGGGCGAGAACTCCACGGTCGAAGAGGGCGTGAAGCTCGGCTCTGTCGATACCACCAAGGATACGGCCGTCGTTGGAAATGACGTCGTTATCGGGAAGGGGGAATGATCCGATGATCAATCGCAAGGCCATCGGTTACATCACCGCTAACTACTCTTCGACCTACGGCAGCGTGCTGCTCAAGGACCGCCCCATCGCGTCTGTCCCGTTTTTGGGCCGCTACCGCCTGATCGACTTTCCGCTGTCCAACATGATGAATGCCGGCATTAAGACCGTCGGCGTCGTCATGCCGGGCAACTACCGCTCCCTGATCGACCATGTCGGTTCGGGCAAGGACTGGGGCCTCGACCGCAAGAAGGGCGGCCTGTTCATGGTCCCCGGCAACGCGTATGGCACCACCAAGGGCGGCATGCGCTTCCTGCTGCGCGACATCATCTCCAACAAAACGCTGTTCCAGCGCTCGGAAATGCCCTACGTGGTCATGATGGGCACCAACATCGTGTTCAACCTGGACCTCAACACCATCATCGAGGCGCACGAGAACTCCGGCGCCCAGATGACCGTGGTGTACTGCAAGGCCACGCGCAACATCGAGGACGAGACCAAGCTCGACATTAACGAGAACGGCCGCCTGACCGGCGTGAGCACCGGCGTGGCGTACGGCGACAACGCGTCCATGGACTGCTGCATCATCAACCGCCAGACGCTGCTCGAGATCATCGACCATTACCAGGCCGCCGACTATCTGGACCTGCTCGAGGCACTCCAGGGCGACTTTGGCAACATCGACGTGTGCAGCTATGAGTACAAGGGCGAGGTCGTGGGCGTGTTTAGCGAGAAGTCGCTGTATCGCCGCAGCATGGACCTGCTCGACCAGACCGTCGCCGACCAGCTCTTCGATCCCGAGCGCCCGATCCTGACCAAGGCTCACGACGTGCCGCCTTCGCGCTATGCGACCGGCAGCCACGCGTGCAACTCGATCATCTCGGCCGGCTGCATCATCAAGGGCACCGTGCGCAATTCGATCCTGTCGCGCGGCGTCGTGGTCGAGGAAGGCGCTTCGGTGACCAACTCGATCATCAACCAGAGCTGCATCATCAAGAGCGGCGCCCGCGTCGAGAACGCCATCCTGGACAAGAACAACGTGGTTCCCACCAACACCGAGCTTCGCGGCACGCCCGAGAACATCCTGGTGCTGGGCAAGGCTCCGTTAACTTCCGACACCACCATCGTACGTTAACGTTGGCACCGCAACATCGCTCGTAACATGTAGAATAGCCGCCCGGTTAGCGCCAGGCGGCTATTCTCGAATAACAACATGGGAGACAATATGGCAGATTCCAGCAAAAAGATGCAGATCGTGTTTGCCTCGGCCGAGTGCGCACCGTTTGTAAAGACCGGTGGCCTGGGCGACGTGGCGGGCTCGTTGCCCGCGGCGCTTGTGCGCGCCGGCGCCGAGGTCATCGTCATGGTGCCCAAGTACGCCACCATCAAGGACGAGTACAAGGCGCAGATGGAGCACTTCTCCGACTTTTACGTGAGCCTGGGCTGGCGCAACGAGTACTGCGGTCTCGAGAAGCTCGAGCACGACGGCGTCACCTATATGTTCATCGACAACGAGCGCTACTTTGCGCGCGACTATCCGTACGGCTTCTTTGATGACGGCGAGCGCTTCGCGTTCTTCTCCAAGGCCATCACCGAGAGTCTGCAGCACCTGCCGGCCGGTTTTGAGTGCGACATCCTGCACTGCAATGACTGGCAGACGGCACTTGCGCCCGTGTTTTTGCGCGAGTTTTACCAGGGCCTGCCGCTGTATGACCGCGTCAAGACCGTGTTCTCGATCCACAACGTGGCGTTCCAGGGCCAGTTTAGCGACACCGTGATGGAGGACATCCTGGGTGTGGCACACATTCCGGCGGCCGCCTCGCAGCTGCGTTGCGACGCCTGCAGCATCAACTACATGCTGGGCGCCCTGCGCTATGCCGACGCCATAACCACGGTGAGCCCCACCTATGCCAGCGAGATCCAGACGCCCGAGTTTGGCGAGGGCCTGGACGGCGTGCTGCGCGAGCGCTCCTATGCGCTGCAGGGCATTTTGAATGGCATTGACGTGGCGGGCTTTGACCCGGCGACCGACAAGCGCATTGCCGCCAACTACACCGTGGAGGACCGTTCTGGTAAGGCCGTATGCAAGGCCAAGCTGCAGGAAGAGCTGGGGCTCGAGGTTCGCGACGACCGTCCGCTTATGGTCATGGTCACGCGCCTGACGCGCCAGAAGGGCATGGACCTGGTCATGTACGCGCTCGACCGCATTCTGGCCGGCGGCGTGCAGGTGGCGGTGCTGGGCACCGGCGACCGCGACTACGAGGACGGTCTGCGCTACTTCCAGGACAAGTACCCCGGTACCATGGCCGCACGCATCGAGTTCGATCCTGCGCTGTCGCAGCGCATGTATGCCGCCGCCGACATGTTCCTAATGCCTTCGAAGTTTGAGCCCTGCGGCCTGTCGCAGATCATCGCCATGCGCTACGGCACCCTGCCGATTGTTCGCGAGACTGGCGGTCTGAAGGACACGGTGATTCCGTATAACGAGTTTACCGGCGAAGGCACGGGCTTCTCGTTTACCAACTTTAACGGCGACGAGATGGGCGACGCCGTGTTCCGCGCGGCGCGTCTGTTCTGGGATAACCGCGACGCCTGGAACCAGCTGATAACGCAGGCCATGAGCCAGGACTTTAGCTGGACGCGCTCGGCTGACAAGTATCTGGACCTGTACTTCTTTATGCATCCGGAGATTGAGCGGCCGGCGGCTGTTGTCGACGAGTCTGAGGCTGTTGCTGAGCCGGTTGCCGCTGAGGAGCCCAAGGCCGAAGAGAAGCCGGTTGAGGCTGTGCCCGCAAAGGCCGAGCCTGAGGCGAAGGCTGAGGCTGCTCCCGAGTCCAAGCCCGAGGCGAAGCCCGCTGCGAAGCCCGCGGCAAAGAAGACCACAACTCGTAAGACGACGGCTAAGAAGGCCACGACCACGAAGGCCGCTGCGAGCAAAACCGCGACCGCGAGCAAGACCACCGCTGCCAAGAAGACGACATCGCGCAAGCGCACCACCGCAGCTGCCAAGAAGGCCGCCGAAGCCGAGGTTGCTCCCGAGGTAAAGGCTGAGGCCGCCGCTGAGGCTAAGCCTGCGGCAAAGGCACCGGCCAAGACCGCTGCGAAGAAGACGACCGCGACCGCCAAGAAAGCAACAGCAGCCAAGAAGACCACGGCAACGAAGTCGACGACTACGAAGGCCGCTACGACGAAGGCCGCTACGACCAAGGCAGCCGCAAAGCCGGCCTCCAAGGTTGAGGAGACGTCAGCCGAGTCCAAGGCCGAGGCAACCGTCGAGGCCAAGCCGGCCGCCAAGGCCACCACGCGCAAGCGCACTACGACGACGGCCAAGAAGACCACAACCAAGGCCGCTGCTCCCAAGGCGGAGGCTAAGGTCGAGGCCAAGTCCGCTGCCGTCAAAGAGGAGCCCAAGGCCGAGGTAAAGGCCAAGCCCGAGCCCGCCAAGAAGGCCCCGGTCTCCCCCGTCGCCGCGACCGAGGAAAAGGCTCCGACCAAGAAGACCTCCGTCCGCAAGGCAACGGCCACCCGCAAGCGCCGCTAGTACGCAGACGATTCAAAACCTCATCAAACCCTAAGCAAGGGGCGCTCCAACTGGGTGCCCCTTCTCTGTAGGTAGTGGTAAAACGATTTTCTAGGACAACCGTTCGCCGATGGTAAACGGATGTTGTTTATACAGCCTGTGTACAACAGATATACTTACAACTTGTGCGTAAAGCCATGGCCCGCAGGCCGTGATTCTATTGAACTGGACCGTATTATGAGATTGATACACAACAGCCGTCTTCCGCAGTTTCGCACTCCGTTTGGCGCTGTGACCACTGGAACTACCCTTTCGCTCTCCGTGATTCTGGAGGATGCCGACCCCAACCAGGCAACGCTTACGCTGCGCACCTGGGTCGATGAGATCGGTGAGTCTCGGTATCCCATGACGCACGAGGGCGACGGCATTTATACCGTAGAGCTTGAGTGCACCGAGTCCTGTCTTATCTGGTACAGCTTTATATGCAATATCGAGGGCCAGCCCGAGGTCCGCTTGGGCGTACCGCAGGGTCGCACCGGCGGAGAGGGCGTAACTTACGACTACGCCGAGGTTCCGTCCTTCCAGATTACCGTCTATAAGCACCGCGAAGTGCGTCCCGAGTGGTACGAGCGTGGCATGGTCTACCAGATCTTCCCCGATCGCTACGCCCGAGATGAAAACTGGCGCGAGCGCACGCTGGCCGAGGTCGAAAAACCACGCAACGGAATCCAGCGCCGCATGGTCGAGGACTGGAACGAGCCGCCCGTGTACGAGCGCGCCGAAGACGGCTCCATCAAAACCTGGGACTTCTACGGCGGGTCGCTCAAGGGCATCCAGGAAGACCTGCCTCGCATCGCCGAGCTGGGCTTTACGGCCATCTACCTCAACCCCATTTTTGAAGCCGCGAGCAACCACCGCTACGACACGGCCGACTACACCAAGATCGACCCGATCCTGGGCACCGAGCAGGACTTTACCGAGCTGTGCCAGGCGGCCGAGAAGCTGGGCATCTCCATCATTCTGGACGGCGTCTTCAACCACACGGGCGATGACTCGATCTATTTCAACCGCTACGGCAACTACCCCGGCGTGGGCGCGTGGCAGAGCGAGGATTCGCCATGGCGCGATGCGTTTTATTTCCACGAGGACGGCTCATACGACTGCTGGTGGGGCGTGGGCAATATGCCCGCCATCAATGAGAGCTCCGAGCTGGTACGCGAGCGGCTTCTGGGCAAGGACGGCGTGATCCGTAAATGGCTACGTGCCGGCGCTCATGGCTGGCGCCTGGACGTGGCCGACGAGCTTTCGGACGATTTCCTGACCGAGATCAAGAAGGCAGTACTTGCCGAAAAGCCTGATGCACTGTTGCTCGGCGAAGTCTGGGAAGACGCCTCCAACAAGATCAGCTACGGCCATCTGCGTCGCTATCTGCAAGGCTCAGAGCTCGACTCGGCTATGGATTATCCCTTCCGCGACATGGTCATCGGCTTTTTGATGGGCTACAAGAACGCCTACCAGGCAGCCGAGGATATCGAGACCCTGCGCGAGAACTATCCGCGTGAGGCCCTGTCCTGCGCACTTAATCTGCTTTCGAGCCACGACCGTCCGCGCATTATCTCGGTGCTCGGCGGCGGCCCCGACGAGTCGCAGCTGCCCGAGTGCGAGCGCAGCAAATGGCGCCTGGACGAGAACTCGATGGGCCTGGCCAAGAGCCGTTTTTGGCTCGCCACGCTCATGCAGATGACCTTCCCCGGCGTGCCTTCGATCTACTACGGCGACGAATACGGCCTGGAGGGTCTAACCGATCCGGGCAACCGCCGCACCCTGCCGACCAAGGACCAACTGCACGACTTCGACACGCTGGCTATTGTCAAAAACGCCTCCGCCGTACGCCGCGCACTGCCGTTTATGATCGACGGCGAGATCAAGGCCTTCGCGCTCAACGACGAGGTGCTGGCATACAACCGCACGGGCAAGGATGGCGAGTCCGCGACGGTTATCATCAACCGTAGTCTGCGCAATTCGCACCGCGTGACGATTCCGGCGCTCGACGAATGCGCGAGTGACGTGATCAGCGGTCACGAGTGCGAGATCCACAACGGCACGGTCACGCTCGATTTGTATCCGCTGGGCTCATCGATTATCTATCATCATGCCGAGCAGCGCCTGCAGGAGCCGCTCGATCACGGCGCGGGTGTTGTGTGCCATATCACATCGGTGCCGACCGACGACGGCAAGCCCGGCACGATCGGCACGCCCACGCGTCGCTTTATCGACCATCTGTCCGCTATGGGCATGCGCTACTGGCAGGTCCTGCCTGTCAACCCAACAGACTTCTTCCGCTCCCCCTATGCCGGGCCCTCGGCTTTTGCGGGCAATATCGACCTACTACCCGAGAGCCACGAGGAGCTCGCCGCCGACTTTGCCATCTGGAAGACCCGCGGCGGCGAGGATGCCGATCCGCTCTACACCGCGTTTAAACATCGCAACGCCGATTGGCTCGAGAAATACTGCGTCTACATGGCCGTTAAGAAGTACTTTGAGGGCGAGTCGCGCCACGATTGGCCGGCGGATGTCGCGCGCTACAACGAGCACCTGATTGACGACAAGCGTTTCCACGACGAGGCAGAGCTGCAGGCGTACATGCAGTACCGCTTTGACCTAGCCTGGTGCGAGCTTATGAACTATGCGCACAAGAAGGGTATCGAGGTCATCGGCGATATCCCGATGTATGTCTCGGACGATTCGGCCGATGCATGGAGCGAGCCCGAGAACTTCTGGCTGTCCGATACCGGTAAGGCGATTGAGATTTCTGGCGCGCCGCCCGACAACTTTGCGCCCGAGGGCCAGGTGTGGGGCAACCCGACGTTCCGCTGGGACCACATGAAGCAGAACGGCTATAGCTGGTGGATGGATCGCCTACGTCGTGCGTTTTCGCTCTACGACCGCGTGCGTCTGGATCACTTCCTGGGTTTCCACAGCTACTTTAGCATTCCCGCGGGTAAGGCCTGCGCCGACGGGCGTTGGCTGGCAGGCCCGGGCAAGGACCTGTTCCAGACCGCCTATGACGAGCTGGGGCCGCTCAACTTTATCGCCGAGGACCTGGGCTACCTGACGCCCGGCGTTCGCGCCATGGCTTCGACTTGCGGCTTCCCCGGTATGGACGTACTGGAGTTTAGCGATTACGACGTTCGTTACGGCGTGCACCCTACGCCCGGCAAGATCCTGTACACATCGACTCACGACACGTCGACGCTCGCGGGTTGGTGCACGCGCTCCTTTGCGGGCGGCGACGAGCCGAGCGGTGTTGAGGTGGCAGCCAAGCTGATGAGCGACGCGCTGACAAGCGACGCTCCCCTGGTGATGATGCCGCTGCAGGACGTGCTGGGGCTTGGCGACGACACGCGCATGAACGTACCGGGCGTGGCCACGGGCAACTGGACCTGGCAGGCTGACGAGGCCGACGTTGCGGCCGCCGAGAGCAAAACCGCACAGCTCCTGCGCAACACGCATAGATTCTGGGGCGAAGCGTGATAAAACGCCCGATATAGGGTACAGTTACAGACGTTTGAATTTTTGCGGGCAGAGTAATCTGCCCGCTTTGTGCTGAAAAGGAAGTATTATGGCGCGCTACGATTACAAGTGCTCGAGCTGCGGCAACGTGTTTGAGGTTGAGCATCCCATGTCCGAGACCCCCGAGGTCGTGTGCCCCAACTGCGGCGCTCCGGCCGCCAAGACGTTCTCGGCCAGCGGCATCAAGTTTGAGGGCAGCGGCTTCTACAACACCGACCAGCGAAGCGGCGGCTCCAGCACCAGCGCCACCAGCGGCTGCTGCGCTAACTGCCCGCATAGCCACTAGTGACAAGTGGCTATGCGATCAAGCCCGATCGCGGGGTTGAATTTTTTCAGGAATGAACAACGCCCCGGCGACTGGTCTGGGGTTGCGCCACGAAAACGGCCTATCTACTACGTTTGACCCGTATAGTCCGAGCACACCTGCGTTTTTACAAAATCGACGAGCCGTCTACCTGCGGTTTTGAATTCGCTAAATTCGGCATGGTTGGGGGTAATGGGTTTAATGTAGTAGATAGGCCCATTTCATGGCAAGCGGGTCAACCCTCGGGTGCCGTATTAGTTGCGCACCAGCCTGGCGCAGAAGTGGCCGTCGTAGGAGTCGGCGTTAACGGGCACGCTTTGGAAGAGGCCTCGAGCGTTTTGGCGCAGGGTGACGAGGCTCTTGGCATGATCGTACTCGGGCAGCTGCAGAATCTGGGCTTCGGAGAGCGGCGCCACGGTAAAGCCGGCGCCCTCGGGAGAAGCAAGGAAGGCATCCACGACCTGCGTGTTCTCTTCATCAAAAACCGAGCAGGTGGCATAGATAAGCTCACTGCCGGCAGCCACGCGCGCGGCGGCTTCCTTGAGCATCGTCAGCTGCAGGCGGGGCAGCTCAGTCGTAACGTCGTTCTCGGTAAGACGCCACGGAATCTCGGGGTGGCGGCGCATGGTGCCAGTGCCAGAACACGGTGCATCGATAAAGACCGTGTCGAACAGGGCAGGCTCGCCGAGCATCGCGTCAAAGGACGTAAGCACCTCATTGAGCTCGCAGGCATCGCCTGACACCGTACGAACACCCGAGATACCCGCCTTATGCAGGCGCGCGAGATTCAGATCGCACTTACGATCGTGCAGATCGAGCGCGGTATGCTGACGGTCATAGCCGGCGCGCTTGGCCTGGCACATCATCACATAGGTCTTGGTGCCACGACCGGCGCCGATCTCCAAGCAGCGCCCGGGACGGGTCGCCGCGGTCGCAATAAGCTGGGCATTGAGGTCCGAGGCCACAGCCGCAGCGCGCTCAAACACACCCGATGCAACCGTGGCCTGCGCATCAACCGGGGCATGGCAGCCCGGGAAGACAGGCGCGACGAGCTGCGAGATATACGGATCGGGCTTGGAAGCAAAAGCGTTCTCATGCAGGGCCAGCGGCGCGGGGGCCAGATTGCCGGCAAAGTTAAGCGCACCCTCTGGCGTGTCAAACGATGCCATAATGCGAGCGCACAGCCATCGCGGCAAGCCCATCAGGCGCGACAGACGAACCAAGCGTCGCTCGGACTCATCCACGTCGGATGCCGTGGCAAAGTCCTCAACATTGTCCGCAACCTTATGCAGAACGGCGTTCGCCAGACCGGCGGCGGACTTAGCACCGCAGCGAACCAGCTCAACTCCCTGACTTACGGCAACACGGCCCGGCGTATGCAGGTAGAGCATCTCGAAGGCAGAAATACGAAGCGCCATGCGAACGCGCGGCGCAACCTTTTTGGGCTTATCGAGAAACTGATCGAGCAGCTCGTCCAAAATACCCTGCGTGGCGGCTACACCCAGCGCCAAGCGGGCGGCAAAAGCGGAATCGCGCTGGTCAATAGCCTTGGCCGATGCGCGAGAGGACAGCACGTCGCGCGCATACATGCCGCGGCGATCGGCCTCCATCAGCACATCGAGCGCGAGCTTGCGCGCGGGAGACAACTTGCTCATGACAAAACACCCCAGATAAGATCGGCACCCTGCAGGCCAGCAGCCCAAGCAGAAGCAGCCATGGCGCGCTTACCATCGGGCTTAACCTCGAGCAACTCAACCGTGCCATCGGAAAGACCCAGGTAAACACGCTTGGCCTTAACGAGAACCTGACCCTCGCCAAGCGACACATCAGCTGGCGCAGCATCGAGCACGCGCACGGTCTTGCCAGCAATCACGCAACGAGCAGGCGCGGTATCGGACGAGGCCAGCACATGACGCACGCAATCGAGCGCCGCCATCTGCGGATCCAGGCGCATCTCCTGCTTAGAAATCTTAGCAGCATGAGTGACGAGCGACTCATCCTGTTCAGTCCACACGGCGGTGCCATCGGCAAGAGAAGGAAGCGTATCGGCAAGCAGTTTACCGCCAAGCTCACCAAGCTCCATGGTCAGCGCCTCAGCATGCTTACCGGCAACCGACGTAGACGCCTGGGCACAATAAGCGCCGGTATCAACGCCATGCCCGATGCGCATAATAGAAACGCCAGCAACCTCATCACCAGCGAGAATCGCACGCTGAATAGGAGCTGCCCCACGCCAACGAGGCAGCAGCGAAGCATGAACATTCACAATACCAAGCGGCGCCATATGCAGCACCTCATCGGGCAAAATGCAACCATAGGCAGCCACACAGAAAATATCGGCTTGCGCAGCTTGGAGCGCCTCAACAACCTCGGCCGTCATACGATTAGCCTCAATAACCGGCAACCCAAGCTCAAGCGCCTTGGCCTTAATAGGAGACGGCTCCAACTTTTTACCACGCCCGCGAACAGCATCAGGACGAGTAACAACAAGCGCAATCTCATTCCCAGCCTCAACAAGCGAAGTCAACGAAGGCACAGCAAAATCAGGCGTACCCATAAACACAATACGCATAATAATTTCTCCCCTCAAACAAAACCGAGACGGCTACAAACAACAGCGCCAGGACAAGTCGCAATCTCGACGCCAAAACAATTCAACACGTTCAAATATACCCAAAAACAAAGAAAGAGCCGCATAAAAGCAGCTCTTTCAGCAAAGCACCCATCAGCGAAGACGCCCATCCCTGGCCCGACGGCACCCGGGCGAGTCAAGCAGCGTCAACGTAGTCCCCGGGGCGCCCGCC